>JADGOD010000072.1 GCA_017883125.1 Acidimicrobiales bacterium | reverse complement strand
GAGAGCATCTGGGAGCGCAGGGATCCGAGGACCTCGGAGGCCGTCCGCCACTCATCGGCGACGCAGAGGACGAGATCTCCGGGGACGACGCCGACCTGGCTGATCAACCCCTGGCGCTCGTCGTCGGAGAGGAAGCGATCCAGCGGCGAGTCGAGGCTCACCGCACCATCGGCGTCGACGACCCTGAACCACGCCAGCCCCATCGCACCCAGGGCCTTCGCCTTGTCCGTCCAGGTGTCGAGCTGGCTGCGGGTGGTCTCTGCTCCACCGGCGATTCGCAGCGCCTTGACCACCGGAGCGGAGAAGGCGCGGACCTCGGAGCCCTCGAACAGCTCCGAGAGGTCGGTGAGCTCGACCTCGACGCGCAGGTCGGGCTTGTCGGATCCGAAGCGATCCATCGCCTCGCGCCACGTCATCGTCTGGATCTCACCGGGCCGGGATCCCGTGGCCGCCTCGGCGGCGTCGAGGACCGCTTCGGACACGAACGCCAGCACGTCGTCTTGGCTGACGAAGGAGGCCTCGAGGTCGAGCTGGGTGAACTCGAACTGCCGGTCGGCCCGCAGGTCCTCATCGCGCATGCACCGGGCGATCTGGTAGTAGCGGTCGACGCCACCGACCATCAAGAGCTGCTTGGCCAGCTGTGGGCTCTGGGGCAGGACGTAGAAGCTCCCGTGGTGGAGACGGCTCGGGACGGCGAACTCCCGTGCGCCCTCAGGGGTCGGCGCCCAGAGGATGGGAGTCTCGACCTCGACGAACCCTTGACGGTCCATCGCGGCGCGCACCGCACGGTTGACCGCGGCGCGCACCCTCAGGTTGTGCTGGAGACGGGGGCGCCTCAGGTCGAGGAATCGGTAGCGGAGACGGATCTGCTCATCGACCTCCGTGCGGTCGTCGAGTCCGAACGGTGGTGGCTCTGCAGCAGCCAGGATCTCGACCCCGCACTCCCCGAGCTCGATCTCGCCGGTGGCGAGGCGGTCGTTGATCGTCCCCTCGGGTCGGTGGCGAACGACGCCCGTGACCTGCAGGACATACTCGCCCCTGACGTCGTGGGCGCCATCGATGACGCACTGGATCACCCCGGAGTGGTCCCTGAGGTCCACGAAGGCCAGGTGCTCGCCGTGGGCACGCCGCCGTGCGACCCACCCGCAGAGCTGGACCCGCTTGCCGACGTCGGCGGTACCGAGCGTTCCGCAGAGCGCGTCGCGCAGGGAGGTCGCCTCGACTCGTTTGCTGTCGGCGTCTGATCCGCTTACCAAGAGATTGCCCCTGTCTTGTCGACCCCGTCGAGGAGAGCCTCGACGGTCTGCGTGACCTGTTCACGCGCTTCTCGCAGCGCCCGGATGGTAACTGACCCAGACGCCAGCTCGTCGTTTCCGATGAGGAGCGCCACCGGCGCACCCGAGCGATCTGCCGCCTTGAACTGGCTCTTCATCGACCGGCCCCCGTAAGCGCGCTCGACGAAGAGGCCCTTCTCGCGCAGGCGGAAGACGAGATCCCTCGCCGCCTCCCCTCCGGTGACATCGACCACGAAGGCAGCAGGAGTCGGCGGGGTGACATCGAAGGACCCCTCGGCGTCGCAGGCCAGGAGCGCTCGCTCGATCCCGATGCCGAACCCGATCCCTGGCGTCGGCGGACCTCCCAGGAGCTCGACGAGGCCGTCGTAGCGGCCACCTCCGCCGATGGCGTTGTGTGCCCCCTCGAGCGCCTCTGAGGAGAACTCGAACGTGGTGCGCGTGTAATAGTCGAAGCCGCGCACCAGCCGGTCGTTGGCGTGGACCTCGACGCCGGCCAGAGCCAGGCCCTCGAGAACCCGGTCGTGGTGGGAGCGGCACTCCTCGCACAGTGCGCCGATGAGCATTGGGGCGCCCTCGGTTGCCGAGCGGCACGCCTCCTTCTTGCAGTCGAGAACCCTCAGGGGGTTCTCGGCGTAGCGCTCCTGGTGCTCGGCGCAGAGGTCCGAGGCGCAGCCCTCAAGGAACCCGCGCAGGCTCTCGACGTAGGCCGGACGGCACGCCGGGTCCCCCATCGAGTTCACCGAGAGCGTGAAGCGGTTCAGCCCCAGGGACTCGAAGAACCGCTGGGCCAGCACGATGACCTCAACGTCGACGTCAGGGTCATCGCTCCCGAGCACCTCGACACCCACCTGGTGGTGCTGGCGGAACCGGCCTGCCTGCGGGCGCTCGTAGCGGAACGAGGGCGTCGCGTACCAGGCCCGCCACGGCGTGGGGGGCCTGTGCTGGACGAAGGCCCGGACGATCGAGGCCGTGCCCTCCGGTCGCAGGGCCAGATGGCGACCCCCGCGGTCGGTGAACTCGTACATCTCCTTGCCGACGACCTCGCTGGTCTCCCCGATCCCCCGGTGGAAGACCCGGATGTCCTCGAACATCGGGGTGTGGACCATGCCGAAGCCATAGCGGCCGGCGAGGGACGCGAACCCGGCGAGGAAGGCCTCCCATCGGGCGCTCTCGGGGGGGAGGACGTCGTGGGTTCCGGTCGGGGCGCGCGGCGTTCCGTGCTCTTCGCTCATCAGATCAGCCTCGCGCACCTGGGAGCTGGCGATAAGCGTCGAAGACCCCGTCGAGCCGCTTGAGGCTGGAGAGGAGGCTTTCGAGGTGCGAGGGGTCCGCCAGCTCGATCTCGAACGTCATCCGGCTCACGCGATCTGCGGTCGTCGCCGTCCGAGCCGCCACGATGTTGAGGTGGTGCTCAGAGACCGCCTGGGTGACGTCGGCGAGCAGCCTCGAGCGATCGAACGCCAGCACCTCGAGGGTGGCCCGGAAGACGCTCTGGGACGTGGCGTCCCACTCGACCTCGATCAAGCGCTCCTTCGAGCGCATCGAGAGGCCCACGGCGTTCGAGCAGTCGGTCCTGTGGACCGAGACCCCTCGCCCCTGGGTGACGAACCCGATGATCTCGTCGCCTGGGACCGGGGTGCAGCAGCGGGCCAGGTGGACCATCACGTCGTCGAGGCCCTCGACGTAGACGCCGGTCGAATCCCGCCGCGGTGCGCGTCCGTGGTGGGTGGCGGTGGTCGGGAGCTGCTCGTCGACCCCGCCGCGTAGCTCCCTCGAGAGCCGCTGGACGATCGACTGCGCCGACACCTGGCCTTCGCCGACCGAGGCGAACAGCGCGTCGAGGTCGGCGAGGCCCATTGCCACCGCCACCTGGACCAATGCGGCCGAGGACAGCGAGGTGTGCACTGGCATCGCCTCGCGGCGCAGCGCCCTGGCCACCTCTTCACGGCCCATGTCGATGGCGTCCTCACGCCGCTCTCGGGTGAACCACTGTCGGATCTTGTTCCGGGCCCTCGATGAGGCCACGAAGTTGAGCCAGTCCCGCGACGGTCCGGCGCCCTCGGCCTTCGAGGTGAAGATCTCGACGGTGTCCGCCGAGGCCAGTCGAGTGTCGAGCGGGACCAGCCGGCCGTTGACCTTCCCGCCGATGCAGCGGTGCCCGACCTCGGTGTGGATTGCGTACGCGAAGTCCACCGGGGTCGACCGGGCGGGAAGGGCGATCACCCGGCCCTTGGGCGTGAAGACGTAGACCTCGTCTTGCTCGAGGTCGAGCTTGAGGGCCTCGAGGAACTTGACCGGATCGCTGATCTCGCTGTCGACGTCGGCGATCCGCTGCATCCATGCGACGTCGCTGGCGACGTTGCTCCCCTCCTTGTAGCCCCAGTGCGCAGCGATGCCGAACTCGGCGCGGACGTGCATCTCCTGGGTCCGGACCTGGACCTCGACCGGACGGCCTCCCGGGCCGATCACGGTGGTGTGGAGCGACTGGTACAGGTTGAACTTCGGGGTGTTGATGTAGTCCTTGAACCGGCCCTGGACCGGGTGCCAGAGCGCGTGGATCGCTCCGAGCACCGACCAGCAGTCCCGCTCGTCGGCCACGATCACCCTCAGACCGATGAGGTCGAAGATCTCGTCGAACTCCTTGCCGTGGACGACCATCTTCTCGTAGATGCTCCAGAGGTGCTTGCCCCGGCCACTCACCTCGGCGGTGATGCCGAAGCCCGTCAGACGGCTGCGCACCACCTCGACGATCTCGGTGACGAGGACGTCCCGCTCGGGCGAGCGAGCGGCGACCATCTGCTCGATCTCGGCGTAGCGCTTCGGGTGGAGCGTGGCGAACGCCAGGTCCTCGAGCTGCCACTTGACCTGCTGGACCCCGAGCCGGTGGGCCAAAGGCGCGTAGACGTCCAGGGTCTCCTGGGCCGTGCGGCGCTGCTTGAACTCCGGCATGACCGCCACGGTGCGCATGTTGTGGAGCCGGTCGGCCAGCTTGATCAGCAGGACCCGCCAGTCAGAGGCCATGGCTACGAGCATCTTGCGGATGGTGGCCGCCTGCTGCGCCTCCTTCGAGTCGAAGGCCAACCGGTCCAGCTTGGTCACCCCGTCGACCACGGCAGCCACCTGGGCGCCGAAGGAGGCCTCGATCATCTCGAGGGTGAGCCCGGTGTCCTCGACCGCGTCATGGAGCAGGGCTGAGGCCACCGTGGGTGCGTCGAGGCCCAGCTCGGCCACGATGCCGGCCACCGTCATCGGGTGCGAGATGTACGGCTCGCCCGAGCGGCGCATCTGGCCTGCGTGGGCCTGGCCGGCGGCGTGGGCCGCGGCCACGATCAGATCGGTGGACTCGCCGGGCCTCGAGGCCGTGAACGCCTCGAGGACAGGGCTCAGGAGCTCATCGACGACCTCGGTCGTCGCGTCGCCTTCACTGAGCACCCGCAGCTGGGTCACCATCTCTTGAGGCTACCTGGCACTCAAGCGTGCATCGGCCAGCCTCTCGAGGCGACGAGAGCTCAGCGACGCCTCTTCTTGTTCTTGCGCGGCCTGGGTGCTGAACCGGTCGTCGGCGCACCTGCCGCCACCCTGGCGGCCGCGGATCCGGGGCGGATGACCCCGCTGGCGGTCCCCACGTGAGCTTTGGAGGCACCGGTTGACGACTCGCGAGCGGCCATCGCCGGGGTGATGACGGGCTCCGAGCGCGGACCCCTCGCGTCGAGGCGCTGGCGGATCGAGGCCCATCGGTGCTCGCGCTCCTTGAGCATCGCCAGGATCGGGGAGGCGATGAAGATCGACGAGTACGCACCGGAGAGCAGCCCGACGAAGAGGGCCAGCCCGTAGTTCAGCAGCGTGGTCGCCCCGAGGATCTCGGCGCCGACCACCAGGACGGCCAGGACGGGAAGGATGGCGACCAGCGAGGTGTTGACCGAGCGCGCCAGGGTCTGGTTCATCGAGAGGTTGACCATCTCGGAGTAGGTCATGCGTCCCGTGGCGGCCACCGAGCGGGTGTTGTCACGGACGCGGTCGAAGACCACCACCGTGTCGTAGAGCGAGTACCCGAGGATCGTCAGGATGGCCACCACCGTGTCAGGGGTGACCTGGAACCCAGCGATGGCGTAGATGCCGACCGTGATCAGCAGGTCGTGGATCATGGCCAGGACGGCGGCGAGCGCCATCTTCGGCTCGAACCGGAAGCTGATGTAGATGATGACGGCGGCGAAGAATACCGCTAGCGCCCAGAGCGCGCGGCTGGTGACCTCTCCACCCCAGGTCGGGCCGACATCGCTCGAGGAGACCTGGTTCGGCGTTGTGTGCCCGAGCTTGGCCAGCACGGCGATCACCTTGGCGCTCATCGCGGCCTTCTGGTCCGCCGGGAGGTTGTTGAGGTCGGCCTGGACCTCGATGGTGCGTCCCCCGAGGACCTGGACCACCGGCTGCTGGAGCCCCACGGCCTCGACGGCGCTGGTGGCCTCCGAGACGCTCACGCCCGACGCGGCGACCTCCCAGGAGGATCCTCCCTTGAAGTCGATGCCGAGGTTCAGCCCGTTGATCGAGATCGCCACGATCCCGACGGCGATGATGACGCCCGAGATCCCGAACCACCAGCGTCGCCGGCCCACGAAGTCGAACTGCGTCTCGCCCCGGTAGAGGCGGCGGAACGCACCGACCCGGCGCTCATGGTCCTCCGGGAAGGGCTCGGTCTCGACCGGGCTCGTGACGTCGCTCATACCGGCTCCAGCTCCTCGTGGTGCTCCTGGTCAGGAGCGGCCAGCCCGCGCGCCACCCCGAAGCGCTTCGCGCCGGTGAGGCGGTCGGAGCGTCCGAGGAGAATGACGGTGGGACGGGTGAAGAAGTAGGTGATGACGATGTCGAGGATCGTCGACAGCCCGAGGAAGAAGGCGAAGCCACGGACTGCGCCGATGGCGATCATGTAGAGGACCCCCGCGGCGAGCAGCGAGACGAAGTCGGCAGCCAGGACCGTCTTCCATGCGGACTGGAACCCCCGGCCGACGCTCGTGCGCACGCTGCGGCCCGATCTGGTCTCGTCCTTCAATCGCTCGAAGTAGACGATGTAGGAGTCCACCGTGATGCCGATCGAGACGATCAGACCCGTCACTCCGGCCAGGCCGAAGGCCGGAGCCAGCGTGGTGTGGCCGAGAGCCGAGACGATGGCCCAGAGCAGCGCGGCGGTGATCGCCAGTCCGGAGACCACCACCAGGCCCAGAGCCCGGTAGTAGAGGATCGTGTAGATCAGGACGAGGATCAGACCGGCAAGACCCGCTCCGAGGCCGGCGATCAGCGAGGAGTGACCGAGGGTGGGCGAGACCGTCTGGGTCGTCAGCGGCACCAGACGGACGGGCAGAGCACCGAACTGGAGGGCGCGAGCCAGCGTCTGGGCCTGAGCCTGGGAGAGACTCCCGCTGATCTGGCCCTGGCCCCCGAACGAGGAGAAGGTAACCGACTGGGGCTGGATCAGCGGGGCGGACTGGACCACCCCGTCGAGGTCGATGGCCACGACCTGGTGGAAGTTCCTCTGGGCGACGGCGTCCCAGGCCGCCGAGCCGGTGCCGGTCAGCCCGTAGCTCACCACCCACTGGCCCGTCTGGTCCTGGGTGGCCTGGGCGGACTTGACGGCATGGCCGGTCAGCTGCGAGGGCCCGAGGAGGTAGCGGTCTGATCCCCTGCTGCCGAGCCCCGGCAGCAGGACGGTTGCTCTCGGGGCGTCGTCCCTCGGCGCTGTGGAGCGGTAGGCAGCCAGCTCAGGTTGCGGGCCGATGTTGTTCGCCGTGTAGCCGTTGGCGTTCGACGAGTTGGCTTGGACGTTCAGGTTCGCCTGTGTCAGCTGGTACTGCGCCGAGCAGTTCGAGGGCAGCGGCGTCCCCGCAGGGGTCGCCAGCTTGGACGACGACCCGACGAACCTCGGCGCGTAGCAGAGGACGGGACGGAAGAGCAGCTGGGCGGTCTGGCCGAGATACGCAGCGATCGCTCGGGCGTTCTTGACCCCGGGCATCGAGACCACGATGTCGGTCCCCTGGGTGGTCACCTGGGCTCCCGAGACGCCGAAGGAGTTCACACGGGCGTCGAGGATCGAGACGGTCTCGTTCAGATCGGCCTTCGAGGGGTGCCCCTGGGGGTGGTAGACGATCGAGAGGCCTCCGGCGAGGTCGAGACCCAGCTTCGGAGACCATCCCGCTGCCAGCGTGATGCCGAGGGACCCGAAGGAGATGACGACGACCAGCAGCAGGCTGGTCCAGAGTCCCCGACGGTTCTGCCGCGGCGTGCGGGCAGCGCTCTTGCTCACGGGGCGCCGTCGCCTTCTTCGTCAGTCGGCGTCGCCTCTCCGTCGCTGCCCGGTCCGCCAGCCTCGGGCGCGGTGTCGGGAACGACGGGAGGGGTGATCTTCTGGCCAATGGCCTTGCGGACGAAGGTGATGTGCGTCATCGAGCCCGCAGATCCCTCGTCGCCGGGAAGCTGGCCGGTCGCGATCGTGACGTGCTCGTCATCGACGGCCACCACCACGCCGCGCACCCCACCGATGGTGACGACCTCATCGCCCACCTCGACCTTGCTGGTCTGCTGGCGGGCCTTCTGCTGGGCCTTCTGCCGGGGACGGAGCACGAGGAAGTAGACACCAGCAAAGACCACCAGGAGGATCGGGAGCAGCAAGTTGGTCCCCGAGGACTTGGTCTGGGCGGCAAGCAGAGTGGCGATGAGCATGAAGGTGGGCTCCAGGTGGGTTCTAACAGCGGATTAGCGCTCTGACCCTAGCCGAGCGATACCGCTCGGTCGGAGCGTGGGTCAGCGGTCGGGGTCCAGCAGCCGCGCTGCGAGGCCCAGATGGGCGTACGCGGCCTCGGTCGCCTTTCGACCCCGTGGGGTGCGCGTCACCATCCCGCGCTGGACCAGGAAGGGCTCGTAGGCGTCCTCGATCGTCCCGGGCTCCTCGCCGATCGCCTGAGCCAAGGTCGACAGCCCCACGGGGTGGCCTCCGAAGCGCACGCAGAGGACCTCGAGGATCGTCCGGTCAACCTTGTCGAGGCCCAGCTCATCGACGCCGAAGAGGGCGAGCCCCTCGCTGGCCGCCTCGGCCGTGATCACCCCGTCGCCTCGGACCTGGACGAAGTCCCGGACGCGACGCAGGAGGCGGTTAGCGATCCGCGGCGTCCCCCGGGACCGCTCGGCGATCCGGCGCGCCCCGTCCTCGTCGATCTCGACCCCGAGCAGCGTGGCCGACCGCTCCACGATCGATCGCAGCTCGGAGGGGTCGTAGAGCTCGAGGCGGCCGACGAAGCCGAACCGGTCGCGCAGCGGGCTGGCCACCAGGCCGATCCTGGTGGTGGCGCCCACCAGCGTGAACCGTGGGAGATCGAGCCGGATCGCACGAGCCCCTGGGCCCTTGCCGATGACGATGTCGAGCTTGCCGTCTTCCATGGCCGGATACAGGACCTCTTCGACCGTGCGCGAGAGCCGATGGATCTCGTCGATGAACAGCACGTCGCCCTCGTTCAAGTCCGTCAGCAGGGCGGCCAGGTCGCCCGGACGGGCCAACACCGGCCCCGAGGTGATCCGGAGCCCCACCCCGAGCTCGGACGCCACGATCCCGGCCAGAGAGGTCTTCCCCAGCCCCGGGGGTCCGGCGAAGAGGAGGTGGTCGACCGCCTGTCGACGCTGCTTGGCCGCCTCGAGCACGATGGCCAGGTGCTCGAGGAGATCGGGCTGGCCGACGAACTCGGTGAGCGAGCGAGGGCGGAGCGAGGCGTCGTCGCGCTCCTCGTCAGGGGTGGGGAGCGGGGAGACCACGGCGGCCTCGGCACCGCTCAGCGAGTCCTCCTTGCCGATCACGTCGCGCCTCGGTGTCATCGGTGGCTCAGCTCCCTGAGCGCCAGACGGAGCGCCGTCTCGATCGGCTCGGAGCCATCGAGGATGGCGACCCCTCGGCGGACCTCTTCGGTCGAGTAGCCCAGCTGCGAGAGCGCCGCACTGATCTCTGAGCGCTCCTCGGCCTCGGTCTGTGCCGCGGAGCGCCCTTGGCTGCCCACGAAGCCCTCGAAGGCCGCAAGGCGCCCCCCGAGCTCGAGGACGAGTCGGGCGGCGGTCTTCTTCCCCACCCCGGAGACCGACTCGAACGAGGCGGGGTCGTCCCCGGTCACCGCGGCGACCACGCCGGAGGCCCCGAGGGTGCCGAGGATCGCCAGGGCCAGCGAGGGGCCGACCCCGGGCGTGGTCAGCAGGATCTCGAAGACCTCACGCTCGACCATCGTGGCGAAACCAAACAGCACGAGAGCGTCCTGGCGCAGCTGGGTGTGGATCCAGAGGGTGATCTCGCCCGACTCGGCCAGGAGCGAGAGCCGCGTCGACGGAGTGACGACCACGCGGTACCCAACCCCTGCGGCCTCGACGATGACCTCGGTCTCCGCGTCGTGGATGACGCTGCCTCGCAGCGAGCCGATCATCGCTGTGCCGCCGCCACCGCGCGGTGGAAGCGCTCCGAACTGAGATGGCAGGCCGCCAGCGCCAGGGCGTCGGCGACATCGGCCGGCTTGGGCGTCTGGGCGAGGCCGCACAGCCGGGCGACCATCTCTTGGACCTGGGACTTGGTCGCCGCCCCATGACCGACGACGGCCTGCTTGACCTCGTTGGGCGTGTACTGGCCCACGGTGATCCCCCGGCGAGCGGTCGCCGCCAAGATCACCCCTGACGCCTGCGCCACCGAGATGGCGGTCTTGATGTTGGTCTGGAAGAAGATCCGCTCGACGGCGACCGCATCGGGCGTCATCTCATCGAGCAGCTGATCGATCTCGGCCGAGAGGACGCCGAGGCGGCGATCAACCGTGTCGTGAGGATCGGTCTCGATCACGCCAGCGATCACGGCGGTGAATGGAACGGCCGGCG
>JADGOD010000071.1 GCA_017883125.1 Acidimicrobiales bacterium | reverse complement strand
GGGTCACCCGACGATGACGAGAAGTCTCAATGAGGCGCTTCTGGATCGGTCGAGTAGTACGCGGCCCTTTCGTCCCACCTCGGCGATTCCGCGAAGCGTGCGGAGAGGGCAACGAGGAAGCGAGCTGCCGGTGGAGACCCGAGCGTACCTGGGGCCGCTTGAGCGCTGCGGGTGTCCTCGGAAGGTTGGTCAATTGGCGTACTCCCTGTGGGAGTCCGTTGTCAGTTGGCCTGCCTGAGCACCTCGTCGAGGGCGTCGTGATCGGCGACAGCAGTACCCAGGCGCTCGAGCATGGCCGTGGTGATGCTCGGATCCACCTTGAGGGTGATCGCCCAGAGAAAGAAGCCATAGACCAGGCCGCAGCAAATGCCGAGGCGAACCTCTTCTGCTGAGGGCCACTCGATCCCTTGTACTGCGAGCTGCTCGAGGTAGGCATCGAGCAGCTCGCCTTCACGGTGTCGGCGTTCGTCGACCGGGAGGGTGCAGCCGAGGTGGTAGCCGACGTCGATGTACCAGGGCCCCCGTTGGACGAGCTGCCAGTCGACGAGCGAGGGCCGGCCCTCCGCGTCGAGAAAGACATTGCCCACGTGGGCATCGCCGTGCAGCAGGCACCATGAGTCGTTCGACTCGCCGATCGCCGGCAGGGCCTGGAGGGCCCGGATCAGCTTCTCCCCGTCCCGGGCCTCGGGGGGCACCCTGGACCCGATAGGACCGTCGAAGTTCCCTCGGATCTCCTTGATCCCTCGAGCTCTCAGGACGTGGGCGAGGCGGGGCGCCAACCAGGCCGAGTCAGCAAGTGCCGATGAGCCCCAGGTCCTGCCGTGGAGGGTGGCGAACTGCCCGAGGCTCTCGGTGGCCTGCTCGGCCGTGTAGGGCGCGAGCGAGTCGAGGAAGACGGCTCCCTCAGCGGCGACGTCCTCGGTGAGCAGGATGGCGTTCGTGCCCTGCTCGTCGACCTCGGCGAAGACGCTGCGCAGGGTCCGCACCCCAGATGATGCGGCGAGGTCGCGGTAGAAGAGCGCCTCGGGGATCCCGGCCAGGCGAGACCGGGCACCGTCCTCGGAGAAGTAGCCCTTGACACAGAGGTAAGGCGAGAGCCCTTCGGGCAGGCCCTGCTCACACTCGATCCGGAACCGGGCGTTGGTCGAGACCCTTGAGATGACTGGACCGAGTGTCGCGCTGGTCACGCGGATGCCAGGGAAGCGTAGCGAGAGCGCCTCGCTCAGCCAGGCGGGGGAGAGGACCTCATCGAGGGTTTCCGGGATCTTCATCGGCTCGCTCCTAGTCCTCGCTGCACCCTCACGCTCGATTGATGGTCATCGGCTGCCGGGCTCACTCACCCCGGCGTGCCGCCCAGGGCCGAGAGACAAAAGCGCCAGAGGCGCTCGGCCTCGTCGGCCGGAGGCACTGCTGGCTGGGCGAAGGCCCCGTGGTGGAAGACCGCCATCACCAGCTGGGTCACCGCCCATGCGTCGTGCTCTGGGTCCGCAGGGCTGAGGAGTCCCTGGGAGGCGGCCTCCTCGAGATCCTGTTGGATGAGGCGAGCGAACTGTCCCGTAGCTGCAGCCACCTCGTCGGGATAGAGCTGGAAGAGCCGCCAGTGCTGCGCCGTGATGAACTGCGCGAGGCTCGGGCTCGAGCGCCATGAGCCCACCGCAGAGGTGACGTAGTAACGGATCCGGGCCACGGGATCATCGATTTCCTCGAGTTGGTTTCGGTAGGTCTGGCAAGACTCGCCGATCAACTCCTCGAAGACGGCGAGCAGCAGGCTGTCCTTGCTGTCGAAGGAGCGGTAGAAGGTTTGGACCGCGACACCGGCCTCTTGGGTGAGCTCTTGGGTGGTGAAGCTGCTGCCCTGCCGGTCGATGAGACGCCGCGCTGCTTCGACGAACTGTCGTGCCTGCGCGATGCTCCTCGTACGGGTCCGCTGGATCTGCTCGGAGCGCTCCAAGACGCGCTCGACCCAAGACTGCTCACCAGCGCCGCCCCCCGGGTCGACTTGCTCCACGGATGGCTCGGTCTGGGGTTGGGCTGTCATCAGGATGGCTCCGAGGTGTAGACGACGGCGCCGCCGAAATGGGGCGACGAGTGGCAGGCTACTCCGACGCTGGCACTGCGCTGACGATCTCCGGCGCGGCCGGAGAGCTGGAGGTAGCACTCGAGCATCTGGGGGATACCGTGCATCCGGCCGTTGCCCAGAGCGCCTCCGCCCGAGAGGACCGGGAGGGTGCCAGGCCGGTCGGCATCGATGCCGCCGTCGAGGACGAGGCGGTGGGCCTCGCCCTCACCGCAGAGGCCGAGCGCCTCCATCCAGAGGTAGACGAAGGGCGAGAAGCCGTCGTAGACTTGGGGGAGGTCGACCTCAGCGGGCGAGATGCCGCTTGAGGCCCAGAGGCGCTGGGCCATCGCTGCACCGACCTCTTGCACGTCATCGAGCGGCCAGTGCAACGGAAGACGGGCCCTGCTCGGCGCACCGCTCGCGTAGCCGGCGACGTAGACGGGCCGGTGTGGCAGGTCGCGGGCGCGCTCGGCCGAGGTGAGGATGAAGGCAGCCACGCCGTCGACGGGGATGTCGCAATCGAAGCGGCAGATCGGATCGTTGATGAGGGGTGCGGCGAGGTACTCCTCGGCGGTCAACGGCCGATCGTGCCAGTAGGACCAGGGCAGTCGAGCGCCGTTCTTGCGGGCTTCGACCACCACCTGGGCCATGGCCTCACGGGTGGCGCCGTAGCGCTGCACGTACTCGTTGTAGAGCAGGGCGATCATGACGAGCGGTCCGAAGTAGCCCTGGGGGACCGTCCACTGCTGGGAACCTCCGGCCTGGGTCATCGGGTTCTCGTGATAGCGACCTGGTGGGTTGTGGAGCGCCCGGTGGAGCACGATGTAGTCCGCCGCCCCGCTGGCGAGCGCGTTGACAGCCATGGACACCGAGCCGGTGATCTGGCCCATGCCCTGGAAGCCTGCGGCATAGCTCGGATCGACGCCGAGGTTGGCGGCAAGCCAGTTCGGCGTGACGATGCTGACCCCATCCTCCGCAGCGTGTGCACCCGCGGTTGGGAACAGCGTGGCGGAGACGAAGCCGTCGACCTGACCCACCTCGAGGCCGGCATCGGCGATCGCCTGCCGGGCTGTCTCCGTGGCCAGGACCCCGAGCGTCTTGTCCGCGTGGCGAACCACCGGGCTCTGTGCATACCCGACGATCGCCACCTGACCATGTGCCGAGAACCGTCCACTCATGAGTCAGCCTCGAGCTCGAATGCCGGCACCGCCGCTCCACCGGGGAGGTCCTCGAAGCCGAGCTGCACCCTGCTCCCCACGCCGAGCGGAGCGTCGGGACCGTCAAGGAGCCGGGCGATCATCCGCAGCTCTTCTTGGACGTCGAGCTCCACGTCGACAAGCACGAAGGGCACCTCGTCGGCGAACCCAGGGAGGAAGGACTGCCGGATCACGGTCCACGAGCGCACCTGGCCCCGACCCTCGAGCTCCTCCCAGCTGAAGTCGGGCTCGGTGCTGTGGCAGCTCGGGCAGATGGAACTGGGCGGGAGGCAGAGCCTGGCGCAGCGACTGCATCGGGGTAGCGCTAGCCGGTGGCGGGCCGCCGCCTCCCAGTAGGGCGCCGAGGCCTCATCGGGGACGGGGACGGGTCGGCGGAGCTCGCTCACAGGATGACGCCCGCCTCTTTCATCGAACCGATCTGGTCCCAGTCGAAGCCGAGCTCGGTGAGGATGAGCTCGGTGTTCTCGCCGTGCTCGGGCGCGCGCCGCATGGCGGGGGGCTCCTCGTCGAACTGCACCGGCACCGCAGGCATTCGGTACGACCTCCCATCCTCGAGCTGCACCTCGCCGACGTAGCCGTTCGCCAGGACCTGGGGGTCGTCGAGTAGCTCGGTGACCGACTGGACCGGCGCCCAAGGAGCGTCGAGCTGGCGGAGCAGCTCCTTCCACTCGGAAAAGCTGCGCTTGGCGAACTCGGCGTCGAGCTCGGCGACGCAGGCCGCCGCGTTCTCCCGTCGCACAGCGATATCACGGAACCTCGGGTCGTCGATGAGGTCGTTGCGCTCGATCAGCCGACAGAAGTCTGCCCAGTAGCGATCGGCCTCGAGGAAGACCAGCGAGATGTGCCGGCCATCGCTGGTGCGGTAGCTGCCGACCACAGGGTTGACCGGGACGCCGCGGCCCGATGCCGGTGCGGGGCTGTCGCCACCGAGTGCGGCGAGCAGGTCCGAGGATAGCGTCCACATGGCAGTAGCCAGCAGGGACACGTCAACCACCGAGCCCGCCCCCGTCCGAGTCCGCTTGAGCAGCGCTCCGGCGATGCCGAAGGCGAGTGCCATGGCCCCGTTGCGGTCCCCGATGGCCCCGCGCTGACTGATCGGGTAGTCGCGCTCGGGCGGGGTCAGGATGTGGGCGAGGCCGCCTCTGGCCCAGAAGGCCGAGGCGTCGTAGCCAGCCTGGTCGGCGTCAGGTCCTCGCATGCCGTAGCCGTTGCCACGGGCGTAGATGAGGCCCGGGTAGCGGGAGCGCAGCGAGTCTCCATCGAGGCCCAGGCGCTCGAGCGCTCCGGGTCGCAGGTTGGTCAGGAACACGTCGGCGGAGGCCAGGAGTCGGTGGAGCACCTCCATCCCCTGCTCCTGCTTGAGGTCCAGGGTGATCGAGCGCTTGCCTCGGTTGGCCAGCGCGACCGAGAGGTTGATGCCCCCCGAGCCGGTGCCGATGCCCTGGGTGGCGAGGCCCCGATAAGAATCGCCCTCGATGCGCTCGATGTGGACCACATCGGCACCCCAGTCGGCCAGCAGCGCGCCGGCCACCGGCACGAAGACCCACTGGGCCAGCTCGACGACGCGCACCCCCTCGAATGGCAGCTCGCTCATGCTTCCTCCTCGTCCCTCAGCCGACTAACCGCGGCGTGAGCACGACGACCGGGATCCGGCGCTCGGTGCGCGACTGGTACGTGTCGTAGTTGGGCCAGATGCCGGCCATGATCTCCCAGAGCCGCTCGCGCTCAGCCTCGCCTGCGGTGCGGGCCACGACGTCGAGGTGATCGGCGTGCACTTGGATCTTCGCCGCCGGGTCCGCCTCGAGGTTGAGGTACCAGTTCGGATGGGTCGGGGCTCCACCCATGGAGGCGATGACCAGGTAGTCGTCCCCGTCCCGCCCGAAGATCAGCGGCGTGGTGCGGGCCTGGCCGCTCTTCCGGCCGGTGGTGGTGAGGAGCAGCGTCGGCACGCCGTTCCACAGGTAGCCGACCTCGCCGTCGGTCTCTTGGTAGCGCGCGACGTGCTCGGGTCCCAGGAGCATGAGGTCCGGCGGCGTGTAGTTCTCTTCAGACATCGTCACCTACCCGAAGCGGACCGGCAGGGCCGTCGAGCCCCGCTCGTAGAAGCCGACGAAACGGGACGCGGGTTGATCGGGATCGAGCCGCAGGTTCGGCAGTCGGTCGAGCAGCGCGTTGAGCCCGACCGTCAGCTCGGCTCGGGCCACGTGCATCCCAAGGCAGATGTGCGGTCCGCCGCCGAAGGCCAGCGTCGGCTTGGGCGGACGGGTGATGTCGAACTCATCGGGTCGCTCCCAGCGCTCCGGGTCGCGGTTGGCCGCTCCAAGACAGAGGTGCAGTACGGATCCTGCGGGAATCTGGGTCCCGAAGAGCTCGACGTCCTTCATCACCCAGCGCGAGAACATCGGGTCAGTGGGAAGCCAGCGGACGGCTTCGTCGATCACCGGCTTGATCAGCGAGCGGTCATTGCAGACTGCGTCGAGCAGCTCGGGTCGTGACAGCAGGATGTTGAGGATGATGCCCATCTGCTTCCAGGTGGTCCCTGAGCCGGCAGCGAGCAGCAGCAGCGCGAAGGAGTAGATCTCCGGATCGCTCAGGCGCTGGGTGGCTCCTGCTTCGTCGGTGATCTCGGCCTCGACGAGCATGCTGATCAGGTCGTCCTGCGGCTGCTCGCGACGAGCGGCCACGATGGGCATGAGCATCTCGATGAGCTCAAGGGGGGTGTGCAGCGCCTGGCGCACGTCGAGTGCCTGCTCGACGGGGAAGCCGAAGCTACCCGTGATCGTGAGCACTGGGATGGCCGCGCAGAAGTCCACGTTGAGCTCGGCGCGGCCGTCGCTGGCGAAGCTGTCGATCAGCAGGTCGACGGTCTCCTCGATCCAGTTGCGAATCCACCACTCGGCTTTGGCCGGCGTGAAGGACGTCTGGACCAGGCTGCGGTAACGGCGGTGCTGGACACCGCCCATCGACAGCATCGAGTTGGTGATCGCCGCCTCGCCACCCATGATGTCTGCGCCGTCAGGAGATGAGGCGAAGGTCTCAGGGTCGCGGTAGACGGCGTCACAAGCAGCGAAGGTGAAGGCCGAGAAGTGCTGGCGATCTGGCTCCGGCAAGCCATGGAAGGAGGCGGGCGTGGAGAGGCCGCTCAGCTCGTGGACGGTACCCGGGTGGATGGCAGCCTCGGAGCGGAGGGCATGCCAGGCCGGGTTGGGGTCGTCCTGGTAGCTCCCGCCCGAGGCCGCCAAGTAGCTTCCCTCGAGGTCGAAGAGCTCTCGGACGCGGTCGATGTCTAGAAGCCGGCTCATCGTGCGACATACCCTCCGTCGATGGGGAGCAGCACCCCGGTGATGTTGATCGCTCCGTCGGAGCACAGGAAGACCGCTGCTGCTGCGCAGTCTTCGGCGGTGATGGGCCGTCCCAGCGGGTGCGAGGCCCCCACAGACTCAGCTGCCTTCTCGCGCTGCTCGGGCGTGAGTTCCCTGCCACCGGCGGACATGAAGTTGGTGAACGGCATGCCGGCGGGGCAGATGGCGTTGCAGCGGATGTCGTAGGGGGCGGCTTCGACGGCCACCGCCTTGGTGAGCTGGTTCACCGCGCCCTTGGTGGCGCCGTAGACGGTGCCGCCCCAGCCGACCAGACCGGCCACCGAGCCGGTGTTGAGGATGACCCCGTTGCTCCGCTGAGCCTTGAACTGGACGACCGCCAGTTTGCAGCCGTTGAAGACGCCGCCAAAGTTGACGTCGCTGAGGCGCTGGTAGTGCACCCAGCTGTCGTCCTCCAGTTTGGCGCCGAGCCGTGGGGTCGGGATGCCCACGTTGTTGAACATGATATCGAGACGACCGAATTGCTCGACGGCGGCGGCGATCGCCGCGGCGACGTCCTCTTCCTTCGAGACGTCGCAACGCAGCGCCATGGCGCTCCCGCCGGCATCCTCGATGAGGCTGGCCGTCTCCTTTACGGCCTCCTCGTTGATGTCGACGCAGACGACACGTGCCCCCTCCTCGGCGAAGCGGAGCGCGCTGGCGCGGCCCACGCCCCCTGCGGCGCCAGTGACGACAGTGCTCTTGTTCTCCAGCTGCATCTCGAACCTCTCTCCTCGGTGCTCTCGTCAGTCCGTCTCGACGTGGATGGCGCTCATGGGGCAGGCCTCCGCTGCAGTGCGAACAGCATCGATCGTGTCGCCTGGCGGATCGGCCAGGATGACCTTCGCGTGCTGGTCCTGCGAGAAGGTCCCAGGTGCGTAGGTCGTGCAGAGGCCGCTTCCCATGCAGAGTTCCCGGTCGACCTCCACCCGGAAGCCGAGCCCTCCCTCAGGCACGAGCGAGGACGGGAGGCTCGGCCGGCGTGAACCGGTAGAGGCGCTCGGCATTGCCGCGCAGGATCTTGTACTGCGTGGCCTCGGGGAGGTGGCCGATGCGGTTCTGGACCACGCTGATGCAGTCCGGCCAGGTCGAGTCCGAGTGCGGGTAGTCCGTCTCGCACATGATGTTGTCCTCGCCGATCTCGTCGATGCTGGCGATGCCGTGCGCATCGTCGATGAAGCAGCCGAAGACGTGCTCCCGGAACAGCTCCCTGATGTCAAGGGTGTCGAGGTCGACGGCGTCC
>JADGOD010000070.1 GCA_017883125.1 Acidimicrobiales bacterium | reverse complement strand
GCGCGAGGTCGGCCCGAAGACCACGGTCCTGCTCCTGGGCGACGCCCGCAACAACTACCACGCCGCCCAGTCGTGGGTGGTGAAGGAGATCCGCCAGAAGGCCCGGCACGTCTACTGGCTCAACCCCGAGCCGTCCTCCTACTGGGGATCGGGGGACTCGGTCGTCGGTCAGTACGGCGTCTACTGCGATCGCGTCGTAGAGGTCCGCACCCTGCGCCAGCTCGAGCAGTTCGTCGGCGAGCTGGCGTGAGCCAGGTCCCTGCTCCGCCCGAGGGGCTCCGGACCACTGCGGATCCGGTTCCCGGAGCGACCAGGCTCGTCCTCATCCGTCACGGACAGGGCGAGGTGAACGTCTCGGGGATGATCGGCGGGGTGAGGGGATGCTCAGGTCTGACGGACGTCGGTCGTGCTCAGGTCGGCGCCTTGACGGAGCGGCTCACGGGGTCGGGCGAGCTGGCGCAGGCCACCGCGCTCTTCGCCTCGGTGCTGCCCCGGGCGATCGAGACAGCGGAGATCATCGCCCCCGCCCTCGGCATGGCCCCGTCAGACGTCGTCCAGGACTGCGGCCTGTGCGAGCTGCACCCCGGTGAGGCCGACACCCTCATCTGGGAGGAGTATGCCGATCGCTACGTCGTCCCGGACTGGGACGTCGACCCCTCGCTGCCCCTCTCGCCGGGAGGGGAGAGCTGGAACGAGTTCGTCGATCGGGCCGCCGACGCCCTCGAAGCGGTCGCCAACCGGCACCCCGGCGGCCTCGTGGTGATCGCCACGCACGCCGGGTTCATCGAGTCGACGATCCTGAGCCACCTCGTGGGATCACCAAGGGGCTCGACCCACAAGCGCCTCCGGCTGCGCACGCACCACGCTTCGCTGACCGAGTGGGAGTTCTCCGAGGCGGGGTGGCGCCTCTTGCGCTACAACGACGCCTACGCCGGAGCGCTAGGAGCGTAGGAACTCGGCCACCCGGAAGGAGAGGTCGAGCGCCTGGCGAGCGTTGAGGCGAGGGTCGCAGATCGAGGTGTAGTTGACGCCGAGGTCCCCCTCGACGATGGCATCGGTCCCCCCGAGGCACTCGGTGACGTTGTCACCGGTCAGCTCGACGTGGACCCCGCCGGGCCAGGTGCCCTTGGAGCGGTGCACGGCGAAGAACTCGGAGAGCTCGGTGGCGATGTCGTCGAAGTTCCTGGTCTTGACCCCGTTACCCGAGGAGTAGGTGTTGCCGTGCATGGGGTCGCACGCCCAGATCACCGGGTGGCCCGCGGACCCGATGGCGTCGATGAGGGCCGGGAGGTGGGCCGCGACCTTGCCGGCTCCGAAGCGGGTGATCACCGTGATGCGGCCCGGGCTCATCGTGGGGTCGAGGCGGCCGCAGAGATCGGCGATCTCCTCGGGGTCAGCCGACGGCCCGATCTTGATGCCGATCGGGTTGCCGACGCCGGAGAGGAACTCGACATGGGCCCCGTCGATCTGACGGGTGCGATCGCCGATCCAGAGCATGTGGGCCGAGCAGGCGTAGGGGTCCCCGGTCAGGGAGTCCCGACGGGTCAGTGCCTGTTCGTACGGGAGGATGAGCGCCTCGTGGCTGGTGTAGAAGTCGACCGAGTGGAGCGGTCCCTCGGCGTCGAGATCGATGCCGCACGCCGCCATGAAGCGCAGCGCTCGGTCGATCTCCTCGGCGATCGCCTCGTACCGGCGACCCTCGCCCGAAGAGACCACGAACTCCTGGTTCCACGCGTGGACCTGGCTCAGGTCGGCGAAGCCACCTTTGGTGAATGCCCTGAGGAGGTTCAGCGTGGCCGTCGACTGGTGGTAGGCGTCCAACATGCGGTGGGGGTCGGGGCGACGAGCGGCGGCGTTGAACTCCTCGCTGTTGACGAGATGGCCCCGGAACGACTCCAAGGTGACGTCACCGATAGTCTCGGTCGGGCTGGAACGGGGCTTCGCGAACTGGCCGGCGATCCGGCCGACCTTGACGACCGGGACGCCCGAGGCGTAGATGAGCGTGACGGCCATCTGGAGGATGACCTTGAGCTTGTCGCGGATCTGATCGGCGCTGGACTCGTGGAAGGACTCCGCGCAGTCTCCGGCCTGGAGCAGGAACGCCCGACCGGCGGCCACCTCGGCCAGGGAGGAGCGCAGACGCCTCGCCTCGCCGGCGAAGACCAACGGCGGGAGACCGGCCAGGGTGGCTTCAACCGCCTTGAGGCTCTCGTCGTCGGGCCACGTCGGCTGCTGCGCAGCCGGATGGGAGCGCCACGAGCCGGGATGCCATTGAGTGGACGTGGGAGCCATTTGCCAATTCTACGAGCTTCTCGACCCGTCTCGTTGCGGAAGCACCACCTAGGCTGGCGGATCGATGACACCGTTCCGATTTGGAGTCCAACTCTCGTCGGCTGCCTCGCCGGATGCCTGGCGCCAAACGGCGCGCAGGCTCGAGGGTCTCGGGTACTCCACCCTCTACGTCCCTGACCACCTCGATGACCAGTACGGACCCCTCGTGGCGTGCACGGTGGCTGCCGAGGCGACCGAGACGCTCAACGTCGGGACCCTCGTCCTGGACAACGACTACCGCCACCCCGTCGTGCTGGCCAAGGAGCTGGCGACGCTCGATCTGATGAGCGGCGGCCGCTTCGAGTTCGGCTTCGGAGCAGGCTGGATGAAGAGCGACTACGACGAGTCGGGGATCGCCTATGACGATCCGGCGGTCCGAGTCGACCGGATGGTCGAGGCGCTCGACATCATCGAGGCCCTGTTCAGCGGGGGCCGATCGACCTACGCGGGCGCTCACTACACGGTGACCGATGCCACGCTGACGCCGACGCCGGCCACGGCGGGTGGCCCGCCGCTCGTCCTCGGCGGAGGATCCAAGCGCGTCCTGACCATCGCCGGGAAGCGGGCGGCGATCGTCAGTGTGGTTCCGTCGCTCCGCGCCGGCGCCTTCGGCGCCGAGGTGATCGCCCAGACCGCACCGCACCGCTACGACCTGCGCTTCGAGTGGATCACGGCGGGTGCCGCCGGGAGGCCGACCCCACCCGAGATCCAGATCTGGACCCAGTTCGCGACGATCACCGACGATGCGGCGGGGACCTACGAACAGCTCGCCTCTCTCTTCTCGATGCCCGCCGAGGACGTCGCCGCCTCGCCGATCGGCATGGTCGGCTCGGTCGACGGCGTCATCGCCCAGCTCGAGGAGCGCCGAGAGCGGTGGGGCTTCTCCTACGTCGTCGTCCACGAGGCCGAGATCGAGTCGTTCGCTCCCATCGTCTCTGCCCTCGCCGGTCGCTGAGGAGACCGATGGCGTCCTCGATCGGCATCTTCGGTGGGACCTTCGATCCGCCGCACGTCGGTCACATCGCTGCGGCGGCACACTGCCGCGCCGCCCTCGGGCTCTCGAAGGTCCTGCTGGTCGTGGCGAACGATCCGTGGCAGAAGTCACCGAGCCGGAGGGTGAGCCCGGCCGCCGACCGGCTCGCCATGGTGGCCGAGAGCGTCGAGGGCCTCGACGGTCTCGCTGTCTGCGATCTCGAGGTCAGACGGGGTGGGCCGAGCTTCACCATCGACACCGTCGAGGAGCTCGCCCGAACCGAGGGCGTCGAGGATCCCTGGGTCATCGTCGGGAGCGACCTGGCGACAACCTTGGACACCTGGGAGCGGGCAGACGAGCTGCGGAGGAAGGTCCGCATTGCCGTGCTGTCCCGGCCCGGGAGCCCTCTGGTGCTCCCCGAGGGCTGGCGGGCCGTCGCCCTGGTCTCCGATGATCTAGATGTCTCGAGTTCCCAGGTCAGGGAGCGGGTCCGCCGCGGTGAGGAGATCGGCAATCTGGTCACCCCTGCCGTGGTGCGTCACATCGAGGCTCGCGGTCTGTACGCTAGAGAGCTAGATGGCACTGCGTAGCACCCACGAGCAGATCGAAGAAATCGGTGCGCGGAACACGACGCCCTCGTTGGCAATGCTCCGATCTCACCGCTCGACGAAGAGCCGCCGAGCGCACCGAGCGGCCCATGCAGCCGCTCGAGCGACCACTCGGCGATTCGCTGTCATCGGTGTGATGAGCCTGCTCGTCCCATTTGTCCTTTCCCTTGCGATCCTGGAGTCGGTCCACTGAATCCTCTTGCCACGCCTCATGAAGAGAAGTCCCCTGTGATGAACCAAGAAGGTGAGGCCCGAGCGGTCCTCGCCGCCGCCGTCAAGGCCGCCGGTGCCAAGCTGGGCGATGACATCGTCGCTCTCGACGTCGCCGAATCGCTCGCCGTCATCGACTACTTCCTGATCGTCTCGGGGAGGAACACCCGCCAGGTCGCCACGATCGTCGAGGAGATCGAAGAGGAGACCAAGCGGCTCGCCGGCCGAGGCCCTCTTCGGATCGAGGGTCTTCGGGATGCCACCTGGGTGCTCATGGACTACGGCGACGTCATCATCCACGTCTTCCTCGAGGAGACTCGTCGCTACTACGACCTCGAGCACCTCTGGTCGAGCGCCCCTCGGGTGGACACCGACGACATGCTCGAGGTCACCCCGAGCTCGTAGGGCTCCTACTTGGCGCTTGGTCCGGCGAGGAGCGCCGCGTACTGCGATGCGGTCACCGGGACCTTCGTCGACGCACCATCAGCCGTCGGGACCGCGATGGCCAGACCGTTGATGGCGAAGCTGACGGCGGTCACGTCGGGCTGACTCGTCGCGGTGAGCACCAGCTGGCCGACCGCCAGGGTCTCGGCGCTTCCGCTGATCTGGCCGAATGCGGCGTTCATGTTGATGGTGGCGACCCCCGCGACGATGACCGTGCTCACGATGCGCACCGACGGGGGGAGCGCCGTGGTGAGCCCGTTGGCCGTCTCGCTCGAGGTCGGCCCGGCGAGAAGCGCATCGATGACGGTGTTGAGCGGGGCGGGGACGACGACCTCCCGGCGGACACCGACCAGCGCGCTGGACTTCACGAGGTAGATCAGCTCGGAAACGTAGGGAGCGGCGAACAGCGTCGTGGTGGTCGACGTGGGGACCGTGGGGGAGAGCAGGTGGAACGGGACGTCGTGCGACGGGACCACGTCGGCCTGGTTCGAGGTCGGGATCCCGCACGCCCCGAGGAGGAGCCCACATGCGACGAGCAGCCCGCTGATCGTGCGGCGTCTCATGATCTGACGTCTCATGGCGTGGGCCTCTCGGGGTCGAAGGGGAGTCGAACGGTGACCACTGTTCCCCGCCCGCCGGGGCCGTCGGTCACCCTCACGGTCCCATGGTGGCGCAGGACGTGCTCGAGGACGATGGCAAGCCCGAGCCCGGAGCCCTCCCCTGATCCACGCCGACCCGAGACCTGGCCCCGGTAGAAGCGGTCGAAGATCCGGTCCCGGTCGGCGGCTGGGATTCCTGGCCCCTGGTCGGTCACGGAGATCTCGAGGACTTCCTCACCGGGGGGGCTCGAGACGAAGACCCCGGTGGCCCCGCCCCCGTGGTTCTCGGCGTTCTCGAGGAGGTTGCCGAGGATCCGCTCGAAGCGCCTCTTGTCGACCAGGAGCCGGACGTTCTCGGCGGAGGGGTCGATGTGTATCTCGAGAGATGGCGAGAGAGGCCGCATCTGGCCAGCGGCCGCCACGGTCTGGCGGATGAGCTCTGCGGCTCCGACCTCGTCGAGCAGGAGATCCTTGGCGTTGGCATCGCTCCGGGCGATCTCCAGCAGGTCGGCGACGAGGCGCTGGAACCTGCGGACGTCGCCTGCCATGAGGTCGAGAGCCTGGCGGCCTCTGGGGTCGAGCTCGTCGCGGTGGGCCTCGAGCACATCGAGGGAGGCGGCCAGCGTGGTGAGCGGTGAGCGGAGCTCGTGGCTGACGTCGGAGGTGAACCGAGCATCGCGGTTCAACCGATCCTGGAGCTGGTCGACCATGGCATTGAACGACGAGGTCAGACCCCGAAGATCCGGGTCAGCGGGGTCGACGGGCAGCCGGGTATCGAGCTCGCCCGCTGCGATGGCCACCGCAGCATCGGAGACCTCGGTGAGCGGTCGTACCGCACGGCGGCTGGCGGCCGAGCCCAGGACGGCACCCAGCAGCGTGGTGACCCCGGCGGCGGCAGCGAGCGCGGCGAGCATGACCCGGAGGGTGTTCTTGACGTCGGACAGGTCGTAGGCGAGGAAGTACGTGGCGTCGACCGAGGGGAGCGGGACGCCGACGAAGAGGAAGGGGGAGCCTTGGCTCTGGGCGGTCTGCACCACGACGTGGTTGTGGGCGACCTCGGTGCGCAGCGAGCTCGGGAGGGTTGAGCGCCCGACGGCGAGCGATGTCGAGAACCACGTCCCGTGGTGGTCGAGGAGCGAGGTCGACCTCGGACCCGAGTCAAGTGAGCTGAGCTCGGCGGACACCTGTGGGACCTGAGCGGCGAGAGCGTCCCGAAGCAGCGCAGCGTTGGCATAGGCCTGATGGAGCGCCGCGCTCTTGCGCTCGGTCAGCAGGAAGTGGCGCGTGGTGAGGTACGCGATCGCCCCCATCGAGACCGAGAGCACCAAGGCGCCGGTGGCGAAGGAGGCGATCAGCCGGCCACGCAGGCCTAGCCGACGACGGGTCGTCGATGGTGGGGCGTCGGCCAACTGGAGACCTAGGGAACCAGCTTGTAGCCCATGCCGCGGACCGTCTGGAGGTAGCGGGGCATGGCCGGGTCAGGCTCGATCTTCGTTCGGAGCCTTCGCATGTGGACGTCGACGAGGCGGCTGTCGCCGAAGTAGTCGTAGCCCCAGACCTTCTCCAGGAGCAGTTCGCGGCTCAGCACCTTGTTGGGGGTCGATGCGAGCTCGCACAGGAGGCGGAACTCGGTACGCGTGCAGTGCACCTCGGTCCCGTCGCCGCGCCGAAGGACCCCTTCGTCGGGGAAGAGCTCGAAGTCGCCGAAGTTCAGGGCGGTCGACTCCTGGTCATCGGCCCGTGCCCTGCGGAGCAGGGCACGGATCCGAGCGGCCAGCTCCTTGGGCACGAACGGTTTGGTCACGTAGTCATCGGCACCGGCCTCAAGGCCGGCAACGACGTCGTGGGTGTCGTTGCGAGCCGTGACCATGATGATCGGGACCGCCGCGTGGCGCCGAAGGGCCCGGCAGCACTCGAAGCCATCCATCCCTGGGAGCATCAGGTCGACGAGGACGAGATCTGGCTGCTCGGCATCGAAGAGATCGAGGGCCTCTTCGCCACTCGCCGCTTCGTCGATGCTGTAGCCCTCCTGCTCGAGAGACAGGCGCATAGACGACCGGATGCGCTCGTCATCTTCAACGATCAAGATCCTGTCGGTCATTGATGCCTCTCGCATTCGATCTCGGCGCCGAGATTAGACCACCACCCTCCGAGTTAACCGGAGCCTCGGCTTCTAACCTTGTGATCCATGGCCTCTGTCCGCCGAGCGGAACCCGATTCACGTGACGACGCGTTCCACCGTGCGATGTTCGCGACGTGGCTCGACGGCCGCTCGCCGGCGACCCTCAGGGCCTACTGCTCCGACGTCGATCTCCTCATCGCGTGGCTGGCCGAGAGCGGGATCGAGCAGCCCGACGATGTCGACCGCCTGGTGCTCCGGCGTTGGATGGCGAGCCTGGTGGCGGACTCCCTGGCGAAGTCGACCATCTCCCGGAAGGCCGCCGCGGTGCGCTCCTACTTCGGCTTCCTCGTCGGGCGGGGATATCTCGACGTCGATCCCTCCGCCCGGCTCTCGGCTCCCACCGCCTCGTCGCGGCTGCCCGACATCGTCAGTGCCGCCGACCTGGCGGTCCTTCTCGATGATCCGATCGACGAGGATGACCCGACAGCGCTCAGGGACCGCGTCGTCATCGAGCTGCTCTACGCCGCCGGTCTCCGAGTCGCCGAGCTGTGCGGTCTCGACGTCGACGACGTCGACCTGGCCGAAGGGACCGTCGTGGTGCTCGGGAAGGGGTCCAAGGAGCGCCGCGTCCCGATCCACGAGCGGTGCGCTCTCGTGATCGAGCGCTACCTCGACAGCGCCCGGAGCCTCCTGATGGGCGAGGACTCGCCGCCGGGTGCGCTGTTCTTCAACCGCCGTGGCCGGCGCCTCGGTCCCCGGGACGTCCGCAGGATCCTCGATGCTCGCTCCCCATCCCCGACGCACCCGCACGCGCTCCGGCACACCTTCGCCACCCACCTCCTCGACGGCGGCGCCGATCTCCGGGTCGTCCAAGAGCTGCTCGGGCACTCGAGCCTGGCGACGACCCAGCTCTACACCCATGTGTCGAAGGACCGCCTCCAGCGCGTCTACGACAGCACGCACCCCCGGGCCTGAGGCCCTCGTGTGGAGGACCCCTGGGCCCACCGGCTAGAGTTACCAGGCCGATCCTCTGGGGTCGGTGCCTATTAAGCGAGAAGAGTGGCCTGCCACGTACTGACGGTCGCCAAGGAATCCTCCTTGGTGCGGTGGCAGGTTCGTCCAACCGGAAGACCAAAAAAGGGAGAAGACCATGGCTGTGGTCACAATGCGCCAGCTGCTCGATTCTGGCGTTCACCTCGGGCATCAGACCCGACGATGGAACCCGAAGATGCGCCGTTATATCTACGGAGAGCGCAGCGGAATCCACCTGATCGATCTGCACAAGACCCTCGCAGGCATCGAAGAGTCCTACGTCACGGTGCGGGACCTCGTCGCCGGCGGCGGCACCATCTTGTTCGTCGGCACCAAGAAGCAGGCCCAGGGGCCCGTCTCTGGCTACGCCGACGCCTGTGGCATGCCCTACGTCAACCAGCGGTGGCTCGGTGGCATGCTCACCAACTTCCAGACCGTCTCAGGTCGGGTCAAGCGCATGGCGGAGCTCCGGACCATGCAGCGTGCCGGCGACTTTGAGGGCATGCCCAAGCGTGAAGCCCTCCGCCACACCCGTGAGCTCGAGAAGCTTGAGCGGAACCTCGGTGGCATCTCCGGGCTTGAGCGCCTTCCCGACGCCGTCTTCATCGTCGACACCAAGAAGGAGCACATAGCGGTGACCGAGGCGAACAAGCTCGGTCTGCCGATCGTGGCCGTGGTCGACACCAACTGCGACCCCGACGTCATCACCCACGTGATCCCCGGCAACGACGACGCCATCCGCTCCGGAGCGCTCCTGTGCCGAGTCATCGCCGACGCTGTGGTCGAAGGCCGCTTCATCGCCGCCAACCGCCCGAAGGCCGCAGCTCCCGCTCCCGCCGAGAAGGTCCCTGCTGCAGCTCCAGCCGCTCCTCCCACCGAGACCGCACCAGCGGCAGCAGCTGCTCCCACCGAGACTGCACCTGCTTCAGCAGCTGCTCCCACCGAGACCGCACCCGCGGTAGCCGCCGCTCCTGCCGAAGAGGCACCCGCACCGGTCGAGGCTCCGGCAGCAGAGACCCCATCAGTTGAGGCGCCCGCAGAAGCGGCCGCCCCCGCCACAACGGAGGCTTGAGGCCAAAATGGCTGACTTCACTGCAAAGGACGTCCAGGCGCTGCGCAAACTGACCGGCGCAGGCATGCTCGACGCCAAGAAGGCACTCGAGGAGTGCGGCGGCGATCCTGAGAAGGCCGCACAGTGGCTCCGAGAGAAGGGCCTGTCCGGCGCGGCCAAGCGCTCGGAGCGCGAGGCAGCAGAAGGTGCGGTCTCCGTCGTGAGCGATGGCAACGCCGCCGCCATCGTCCTGCTCAAGTCCGAGACCGACTTCGTCGCCAAGTCGGCTGAGTTCGTCTCGATGGTCGACGAGATCGCCGCTCGAGTGGCGACCGATGGCGTCGAGGCCGCCGAGAAGTTCAACGACGAGATCGACACCATGCGCACCACGCTCAAGGAGAACATCTCCCTCGGCGAGGTCGTTCGGCTCGAGGCCGGAGACGGCGAGGTCATCGATACCTACCTCCACCAGCAGGCGGGTCGTGGCGTGAACGCCGTCGCCGTCGTCCTCAAGGGCGGCAGCCAGGAACTGGCCCACGACATCGCCGTGCACATCGCGTTCGCCCGCCCGCAGGTGATCCGCCGCGAGGAGGTCGCCGCGGCCGAGGTCGATGCCGAGCGGGTCACGATCGAGAACATCTCGCGCAACGAGGGCAAGCCCGAGGCCGCCCTCGGCAAGATCATCGAAGGCCGGCTCAATGGCTGGTTCAAAGAGCGCGTGCTGCTCGAGCAGCCCTACGCCAAGGACGACAAGCTGACGATCGCCCAGGTCTTGGGTGATGCCGAGCTGGTGGCCTTCTCCCAGGTCATCATCGGCGCCTGATCGCAAGGGATCGCTCATGCCCAGCAAAAACCGAGTCGTCCTCAAGATGTCGGGGGAGGCGCTGGCCTCCTCGGCATCGGACGAGACGATTGACGCTGCCACGGTGGAGCGCCTGGCTCGGGAGATCGCCGAGTCCAAGGCCTCTCAGGACATAGAGCTCGCCGTCATGGTCGGCGGTGGCAACATCTGGCGCGGCGCCACAGGAGCCATGGCCGGCATGGATCGAGCCACGTCGGACACCATGGGGATGCTGGGGACGGTGATCAACGCCCTGGCCCTCCAAGACGCTCTCGAGCATCACGGACTTCCCACGCGCGTGCTCTCCGCCGTGCAGATGGCAGAGGTGGCGGAGCCCTACATCCGTCGCCGAGCGATCCGGCACCTCGAGAAGGGCCGGATCGTGGTCTTCGCCGCCGGGATGGGGAACCCGTACTTCACCACCGACACCTCGGCTGCCCTGCGCGCTGCGGAGATCGAGGCGAAGATCCTGCTCAAGGGAACCCACGG
>JADGOD010000013.1 GCA_017883125.1 Acidimicrobiales bacterium | reverse complement strand
CACCGAGGCCAAGGGTCGCATCCACACCTCGTCGGCCACGGTGACCGTCCTGCCCGAGGCAGAAGAGGTCGACGTCCAGATCGATGCGAACGATCTCAAGGTCGACGGCTATCGCTCGAGTGGGCCGGGCGGCCAGAGCGTGAACACCACCGACTCCGCGGTCCGCATCACGCACGTTCCGACCGGGATCGTGGTGGCAATGCAGGACGAGAAGAGCCAGATCCAGAACCGAGCCAAGGCCATGGTGGTGCTGCGCTCACGGCTTCTCAAGGCAGCGCAGGACGCCCATGCTGCCGAGGCCAGCGACCTCCGTCGCTCACAAGTCGGCGGCGGCGGACGCTCCGAGAAGATCCGGACGTACAACTTCAAGGACAGCCGGGTCACCGATCACCGGATCAACCTGACGCTCTACAAGCTCGACGCGATCCTGGCCGGCGATCTCGACGAGGTGGTCGACGCGCTCATGGCGGCGAAGCGAACACGTCAGCTCACCGAGACCGGTGGCTGACGGCACCCTGCGGAGCGAGGTGACCAAGACGGTCGGCTCGGCGCAAGAGGCTCTCTGGATCCTCGAGCACGTCGAGTCGCACGCCCGCTCCGGCGAGGACGTCGCCGATGAAGCACGAGCGCTGGCCAGCCGCCGTGCGGCCGGAGAGCCGTTGCAGTACCTGCTCGGCTCATGGCCGTTCCGGACGCTGGAGCTCAGCGTCACGCCTTCGGCTCTGATCCCTCGACCTGAGACCGAGCAGGTCGTAGAGGCCGCCCTCAGGCGGTGGCGATCCACTCGTCCCGGCGACGGGCACGCCATCGTGGTCGATCTCGGCACAGGGACCGGAGCGATCGGCCTCAGCCTGCTGGCCGAGCTGGCCGATGAGACCGAGATCACCGTGTGGCTCACCGACCGCTCCCCCGACGCCCTCGAGCTGGCCCGCGTCAATGCGGGTCGCCTCGGCGCCGAGGGGATCGAGATCCGACAGGGGGAGTGGTTCGCGGCGCTCGATGGGCCTCTGGCTGGTTCGGTCCATCTCATGATCTCGAACCCCCCCTATGTCGCTGAACGCGACCGGGCCGGTCTCGATCCGGTGCTCTCCCATGAGCCCGACGAGGCGCTGTTCAGCGCCGACAGCGCTGACGGAGTGCCCGGATTCAGCGACGTCGAGACGCTGATCAGAGGAGCGCTTCCCTGGCTGGCGCCCGGGGGTGTCCTCGCCATCGAGATGGCCGAGAACCAGGTTGAGGCCGCCCGTGGCCTGGCGACCTCGAGCGGCTTCGTCAACGTCGAGACGATCATCGACCTGGCCGGCAAGCCACGGGGCGTGGTGGGGGAGGCTCCGTGATCGTGCTGGGGCGATGGCGGCTCCGCACGGCGACGTCCCTCCTCGGTCACGGAGGTGTCGTGGCCATCCCCACCGACACCGTCTACGGACTCGCTGCCCGCCTGGACCGACCCGACGCGCTGGAGATGATCTTCGCCGCCAAGGGGCGCCCGTCGTCGCTCGCCCTTCCGATCCTCGCCGCATCGGTCGACCAGGTCGTCGAGCTCATCGGCTCGCTTCCTGATGCCGCCATCGAGCTTGCCGATCGGTGGTGGCCCGGTGCGCTCACCATGGTGGTCCCCGCACCATCCGACCTGGCCGCGAAGGTCGGCTCGGCGGCGAGCACCGTAGGGGTGCGCGTCCCCAACCACCCCCTCGCCCTCAAGCTCCTCGCCAAGACGGGACCCCTGGCGGTGACGAGCGCGAATCGACACGGCGAAGAGCCGTGCACCTCCGCAGCGGCGGTCGCCGATGTCTTCGGAGCGGGCGGCGACGTCTGCGCGGTCCTCGATGGAGGACCGTCGAGCGACACGGGCTCGACGGTCGTCGCCATCAACGATGAGGGCATGACCCTGCTCAGGGGCGGGGCGATCAGCGCAGAGCTCCTCGCCGGGTCCCTCGAGCGCAAGCACCGGAGACCCTGAAGCCGCTAGTCGTCGAGCACGACCGTCCCGCTGCTCATCAGCGTCGCGGATCGTCCGCAGACCTCCGACCCGGCGATCGACGACAGCACCGTCTCGTCGGTGATGAACCCCCAGCTCCTGACCCCAGCCGCATCGCGAAGGGCCAGCGTCGCCGAGACGGGTCCCTGGTCGCGGCTCCACGCAATGGTGTAGGTCTCGACTGTCACCGCGCCGGTCATCTCGGGGTCGACCGCCTGGGTGGGGGTGGCATCGACCTCGTCCTGGACATCGAGCGCACGGAACGGCGTCGAGGGCGGCTTTGTCGAGTAGAGGCCGACGGCGTGGCTCGAGGCGAAGTAGCTCAGGCCGGTGACGAGGCCGATGTCACCGGGGTTCGCTCTCAGGCGGGTGGCCATCGAGGCGATCGAGTGGCTGACGTAGTTGTTGCCCGGACCACCGCCGAAGGTCAGGCCGCCGGTCACGGTGAGGGGTCGAGACCGGTCATCAACGCTCAGGCCGAGGGCGGCCGCTCCCATCTCGACGGCGATGGGGAAGCAGCTGTAGAGATCGATGTGAGCGACCTCGTCGATCCCGACACCCGCAGCACCAAGGGCCGTGCTGCCAGCGCGCTCGATGGCGACCGAGCGATCGAGCTCGGGTCGGTCCGAGATGAAGAAGTGGTCGTCGCCGTGCGCGTGGGAGAGGGGGAAGACCATCCTGTCGCCCTCCACGCCAGCGGCACGAGCGGCCTCGAGCGAGCAGAGGAGGAACGCCGCACCCATGTCGACCGGGAGGTTCGCCACCATCAGCTTCGTGTACGGCTCGGCGATCATGCGGTTCGATGCCGTTGGGGTGATGATCTCGTCGGCGCCGTGGACCTCACGGATCCAGGCGTAGGGGTTCTCGGCCGCCACGGAGGAGAACGAGGCCCACAGATCGCCGAGTCGGGCTCGGTGCTCGGCGAGCGTCCAGCCTTCCCGGGAGCGCAGGGCGTTCTCGAAGAGGGGGTAGATCTCGACGGGGAGGCGGACCCCACGCGCCATCTCGAGGTCGCTGAGCGGCGGCCGTTCGCTGCCGAAGGCTCGCGGAGCGGGTGTGGTCCTGGGGTCTTGCTCGGTCCACGAGGCATGGGGCGTGGCCGGATCACGACGGGTGAGCCCACGGCTGTACATCGCTTCAGAGCCGACCACGGCGACGACGTCGAGGGCCCCCTCGGCGATCGCCTGCGCCCCCTCGGCGAGGAGCTTCTGGGGCATCGAGCCGCCGATGGCGCTGACGACGAGGTCGCTGGGAGCCAGCCCCAGTCGCTCGGCGACGAGGAGGGCGGGGTTCGCCGGCCGCCATGTGAAGCTGGCAACGGTGGCGAGCCGATCGACCTTGGAGAGCAGGGCCGAGCCCGCCCGAGCGCTCCCGCCGGGGGCGGCACCGTCGACGTCTTCGGTTGCCGCACGGAGGGCGGCGACCATCAGATCGAGTGGCTCAGGCCGACGCGTGGAGCCCCCAGCGGCGGTCGGTCGGTCGATGATCTGGCCGACACCAACGAGGACCGGGGTTCGGGGATCGAGCGTCACGAGGCGAGCGTACCTGTGGCCCACGGCGGGGGGGCGGGAACGATCGGTAGCATGGGACCATGCGAATCGTCGTTGGATCTGACCATGCAGCCGTCCATCTCAAGGCAGTGGTGGTCGCCCACCTCGAGGGCCGGGGCTATGAGGTCCGAGATCTTGGGACCACCGACCCGTCGGTCTCGGTCGATTACCCCGACTATGGGGCAGCGGTGGGCCGGGCGGTGGCCACCGGTTCCGCGGATCTCGGTGTGGCGCTCTGCGGATCAGGGATCGGGATCTCGATCGCCGCGAACAAGATCAACGGCGTGCGAGCAGCGGTGATCAGCGACGCCACCACCGGGCGCTTGGCACGAGAGCACAACCACGCCAACGTCGTCTGCCTGGGTGCCCGGGTACTCGGTGAGGCAACCGCACTCGATGCGCTCGACTCGTTCCTGGCGGCCAGGCCGCAAGAGGGCCGACATCTCGCTCGCCTGGCGAAGCTGGCGGCGCTCGACGACGCCGCGATCTTGCCGATCGACACCAAGGAGGCCTGACGCCTGTGACCCCCTCGTCCCCCCTCTCCCGATGGCTGGTCAGCGACCCCGAGATCTCCCGGCTCCTCGATGAAGAGCTCGTGCGCCAGCGCACCACCCTGCAGCTGATCGCCAGCGAGAACTTCGCCTCGACCGCGGTCCTGGCCGCGACGGGCTCCGTGCTCACCAACAAGTACGCCGAGGGCTATCCGGGACGCCGCTACTACGGCGGGAACCAGGTCATCGACGAGGTCGAGGATCTCGCACGCGACCGGCTCAAGGCCCTGTTCGGCGCCGAGCACGCCAACGTCCAGCCGCACTCGGGCGCCAACGCCAACGTTGCGGCGTACCAGGCGCTTCTCGAGCCGGGCGACACCATCTTGGCGATGCGCCTCGACCAGGGCGGCCACCTCACCCATGGATCGCCGGCGTCGATCACCTCGAAGATCTGGCGCTTCGTCTCGTACGGTCTGACCCCGGCCAGTGACGACCCGTCGGCACCGGGCGAGATCATCGACTTCGATCAGGTTCGTGACCTGGCCTTGGCCGAGCGACCCAAGCTGATCGTCGCCGGCGCCACGGCATACTCGCGAATCATCGACGCCAAGGACTTCCGGAGCATCGCCGACGAGGTCGGCGCCTATCTGATGTTCGACTGCGCCCACACCGCCGGTCTCATCGCTGGTGGCGCTCACCCGAGCCCGGTCGGGATCGCCGACGTGGTCACCTTCACGACGCACAAGACGCTCCGTGGGCCCCGCGGCGGAGCGATCCTCTCGACCCAGGACCTCGCCAAGAAGATCGACAGCGCCATCTTCCCGGGGCTGCAGGGCGGTCCTCTCGAGCACGTCATCGCCGCCAAGGCGGTCGCCTTCAAAGAGGCGCAGGCACCCAGCTTCTCGGTCTATGCCCACAAGGTCGTTGAGAACGCTGCGGCGCTGGCCGTAGCGCTCAAGGTGGAGGGATTCCGGCTCGTCTCGGGAGGCACGGACAACCACCTCGTCCTCGCCGACCTCCAGGCGTTCGACGCAGACCTCACCGGCAAGGAGGCCCAGGAGGTCATGGACCGCGGTGGGATCACAGCCAACCGCAACACCGTGCCTGACGACCCCCGCAGCCCCTTCGTGACCTCGGGCCTCCGGTTCGGCACCGCAGCCGAGACGACCGCTGGCATGGGACCTGATCAGATGGCGCAGGTCGCCAGCCTCATCGGCCGAGTTCTCCGCGAGCGCGGCGACGAGGTGGCGGTCAAGACCGTTCGTGACGACGTGGCCGCTCTCTGCGCCCAGTTCGATCCCTACGCCGCGCTTGACGAGCAGGGGTAGCGCACCACGGTGCCGGCCCTCGGGTGGTACCTCCTGGTACTGGCGGTCGCCGCGGGCGTAACGGCTGCGGCGACCATGCCGGCCCGCGCCGTGGCGTCGAAGCTCGGCTACGTCGACATCCCGAGCGACCGCAAGATGCACGAGTGCGACACCCCCTATGGCGGGGGAGCGGCGATGTTCATCGGAGTGTGCGTGGCCGTGGCTGTCGCCGCCCTAGTCCCGGCGCTGAGGGTCTACTTCGTGGGCTCCTCCGAGATGCTCGGTGTTCTGCTGGCCTCTGCGGCGATCTTCATCGTGGGGTTGATCGACGACTTCCGCTCGATGTCCGCACCGGCCAAGATCGCCGGCCAGGTCCTCGCCGCCAGCATCCTGTACTTCGCCGGTGTGACGATGTACCAGCTCAAGCTGCCCTTCGCCGGCTTCATCGTCCTGACCCCGGGGGTTATCCCCTTGATCACCGCCCTCTGGGTGGTGGCGCTCACCAACGCCATCAACCTCATCGATGGCCTCGATGGCCTCGCCGCCGGCCTGGTGGCCATCGCTGCGGGATCCCTCGCTGTCTACGGGATCGAGCTCCAGCGGCTCGGTCTGCTCCCCATCCAGAACATCGGTCCGCTCGTCGCCGTGATCGCGTGCGGGATCTGCCTGGGCTTCCTTCCCTTCAACTTCCACCCGGCGAGGATCTTCATGGGAGACGCCGGTTCGCTGCTCCTTGGGCTCCTCATGAGCGCGTCGACGATGGTGATCGGGGGACGGACGGCACCGGCCAGCGGAGTGACGTTCTTCTTCTTCGCCCCCCTCTTCATCCCGTTCTTCATCCTCGGGGTGCCCTTGGTCGACGCCGCCTTCGCCTTCGTCCGCCGAACGGCGCGAGGCCAGGGGTTCCATGCTCCGGACAAGGACCATATCCACCACCGGCTCGTGCGGCTCGGTCACGGCCACCGCCGCACCGTGGCGATCCTCTGGGTCTGGACCGCTCTGCTCTGCGGCTTCGTGCTCTATCCGCTCTTCAGACCCAAGGCCAACCCCTTCGTTCCGTTCTTCGCCTTGGCGCTCGGAGTCGGGCTCTACACGTGGTTCCACCCTGGGCTCCGAAGAGGCGACCAGGACGCGGCGGAGGATCAGGACGACGTTCTCGTGCCTGAAGAGTCCCAGGCACCGGGTCGCTTTGGCGCGAACGGCTCAGAGGTGCAATGATTTCGCCGTGCTAACGGGCCCCTCATCGACACACACTGCGTGAAAAGCGAGCCCTCCCGTGATGCAACTCCCTCCCATGAAACAGACGCGTGACCGAGTCCGACAATCGCCAGCCGCCCCTCAGCGAAGAGCAACGATCGATGCCCTCATGGACAGCGTTCGCCACGATGGGGATGACGCTCGCCGTCTGCGTGGCGGTCGGGGTCCTGCTGGGCATCTGGGCCGATTCGGCGTTCGGCACGTCGCCGATCTTCCTCTTCCTCGGGCTGGTGGCCGGATGCGGTCTGGCTGCGGTCTCGCTGGTCTCGCTGGTCCGACGGAACCTGTGACAAAGGCTGCTCGCAATGCTTGAGAACCTCGACCACCTCGACGGCCCCGTGCTGCAGCGAATTCTTCGCCGCACGGTGCTCCTCACCATCGTGATCGGCGGCCTCGCCATCGTCGTCGCGCTCCTGTTCGCTCCGCCGCTGACTGCTGTCGGCATGGTGCTTGGGCTGGCTCTCGCCATCTTCAACCTCCGCTTCCTCGACGCCGGCGTCGCCAAGGTTCAGGGCACCGGTGAAGGTTCGGGTAAGGTCCTGCGTCGGATGCTGCGCACCAAGTCAGCGTGGCGTCTTGCAGCGATCACCGTGATCGCTGTCGCGCTTCTGTTGATCAGCCTTCCCCTCGGGATGGGTCTGGTCATCGGTCTTGTGATCTACCAGGTCATCTTTGTGATCAATGTGGCCCGGATCATCTTCGTCCAAGGAGGGGCGCTGTGAGTTCCATGTTGGCAGTCGCCAAGATCAGCGTCGGCGAGCACCTCGTTACCACCAAGATCTTCGGTCTTGAGGTGAGCATGGACATCGTGTGGTCGTCCGTCGGCGCTGCGATCTTCGTCCTGGCGCTCGGCTTCGCCGTTCGCCGCAAGGCGACCAAGGGCGTCCCAGGCAAGCTCCAACTGGCCTACGAGACGATCATCGAGCAGCTCCAAGAGGTCACGGACTCGTCCATCGGCGCCCAAGGTCGCAGGTTCGTTCCTGTCGCTCTGATGCTCTTCCTCTTCATCCTGGTCTGCAACTGGATGGCCGTCCTGCCGAACGACGGACGCGAGTGGACGCCCCCGCCGACCGCTGACGTGAACCTGCCGCTCGCGATGGCGCTGACGGTCATCGTCTGGGTGCACATCGAGTCGGTGAAGGCACGTGGGGTGCGGGGCTATCTCAAGCACTACTCCCAGCCATACAAGGCGATGATCCCGATCAACGTCATCGAGGAGATCACCAAGCCGATCACCCTGACCTTCCGACTCTACGGAAACATGTTCTCCGGTGGCCTGATGGTGGTCGTCATGGCTACGCTGCTTCCCTGGTACGGGTCGCTCGCCGGACAGCTGATCTGGAAGCCCTTCGACATGGCCATCGGCCTCATCCAGGCCTTCATCTTCGCCCTGCTCACCATCCTCTACTTCGGTATGGCCATGTCGCCAGTCGATGATCACTAGAGGACTTGAGTCGGTCGAGTAGTT
>JADGOD010000012.1 GCA_017883125.1 Acidimicrobiales bacterium | reverse complement strand
CTCGAACCCGCATCTCAAGTACTGAGTGATTCCAACGCGCCCATCGTCTCGAGCTCGACGAAGGCGGCCGCATAGCGCTGCGCGAGCGCGAGGGAGACCTCGGGTCGCTGCCAGCCATCGGTGCCCATGGTGGAGAGCCAGATGGCGAGGCCGTAGGCCGGGGTGGTCCGATAGCGGAGCCAGGCAGCCTCGGAGGAGGGGAGCTGGTCGATCGGGACCTGGAGAGCCCGGCGATACTCCTCGATGAGCTCAGCCTCGCTCGAGCGCCGGTCCTCCTCGGTGAGCGACCCGATCAGGAAGTAGCCGACGTCCTGGGACCAGTCCCCTCGGCGCACCACCTGCCAGTCGAGGAAGCCGACGTCGTCGTCGGGCAGGACGTAGGTGTTGCCGATGTGAGCGTCACCGTGCAACAGGGTCATCGCACCCTGGCTGAGTGAGCCGACGTAGCGGGCCCAGATGCCGACGAGCTCATCGGCGCTCAAGCGCATGATCTCCGCCGGGAGTGACTCCGCCCCACGCTCGAGACCGATGGGGATGCGCCTCTTGAGGCCCACCTGCCAGCCCTCGGTCGGCTTCCAGGTCTTGACCCAGCGCAGCGCGGGCTGGGTCCGAGCGGTGAAGCCCCAGTACCGGCTGTGCAGGCGAGCCAGTCCTCGCAGACCGTTGGCCACCTGCTCGACGCTCATCGGACGGGTCGAGTCCCTGGGATCGGCGCCCCGGGCGGTCAGATCCTCCATGACCAAGAGGAAGTCGAGGCGGAGCCGGTCGACGATGGCCTTGTAGACGAGGGGGTGGTCGACCTCGAGCTCCACCCCGGAGCGAAAGAGGCGCGCCTCTCCGAAAAGGTTGCCGTTCCGCAGGTGGACCAGCCGGTGCGCCGGGTCGTGGGCCTTCATGAAGACGGTCTCGGGCCCGGAGCCCTGAGAGTAGGTCAGCCCCAGTCGGGCCCGGCGGTTCGTGCCGTCATCGCGCAAGATGACGCGCACCTCATCGACGACCGCCCCTGGATGGCGCGTGGCGATGGCTGCCGTCATCCACTGTGGAGTGACCTTGTCCCAGTCCCGAGGGATGCGCGAGGGCCTCATGCGAGGAGGGTGCCGCCGTCGACGACGAGGACCTGGCCGGTGACGAAGGCGGCGCCTTCGGACGCGAGGTAGACCGCCGCCGCGGCGATCTCGGAGGGAAAGGCCGTCTGGCGCTCGAGCACCGTGCGTCGTCCGATGGTCGCCATCTCCTCCCCCCGCGTGGCGGCCGTGCGGGCGATGACCCCCTCGCGGTGCCAGCGGCTGCCCCGGCTCACGTCGCGCTCGAAGTCATCGGGGAGCGTGCCGTAGGGGGCAACGGCGTTGACCGTGATGCCGTGCCTGCCGACCTCCTTGGCCAAGACCTTGGTGAAGGAGTGCACCGCACCCTTCATCGCCGAGTAGACCGCGAGCATCGGGTCGCCGATCAGCCCAGACGTCGAGCCGATGTTGATGATCCGACCGCTGGATCGAGCGATCATCCCGGGCAGCACTGCGTGGCTGCAGTTGAGCGTGCTCGTGATGTTGAGAGCGATGTCCTGCTCCCAGGTCGCCGGATCCGAATCGACGAAGTTGTCGAAGTCGACGTTGCCGCCCACGTTGTTGACCAGCACATCGATGGCCCCGAAGCGGTCCAGTGCTGCGGCGACCATGTCGTCGACCTGTGCGCGGACGGTGACGTCCGCAGCCAGCCAGAGCGCATCCTCGGCACCGGCCTCGAGGGCCTGCTCGAGCACGCGACGGCCCTGGTCCTCGTCGCGCCCGACGATGATGACCTTCGCCCCCTCACTCGCGAAGCCGAGCGAGATCGCCCGTCCGATGTTGGCGTTCCCGCCAGTGACGATCACCGTCCGGTGCGCCAGCCCTGTCTCCACCTCAGCCCCACTCTTCCTGCTCAGTCGTAACGTCCGCTACAACACCCGGTTGCGTCGCAGTCAGCCGCGAGGCGCTGGCTGATCCATCGCACCGGGCAGAGCAGCGCTCGCTGGTACCTCGTCATTGACCCCCGCCGCGCGACAAGGTAGCCGACCGAGGGACCGGTCTGGAGGAGCGAGGACCGCTGAAGACCTGGTCTCCACGTGGCGCGTGAGGACTCCGCTCCCCAGGCAAGGGAGCGGCCCAGGTCCAGAGCGTCCACGGTCTCAGTCTCGTCAATGCCGGCCTGCTCCTCCCTCCCTGTTCGCTTTGCATCGTTGTGAGCGCTGGCACGAGCAGCCAGCTGCTCCCGCTGACATCTGCGTCTCGACGTCGCCGGGAGAACTCAGTGCCTGTGATCAACGGGTCCCAGGATTCGTGGGGATCGGGGGCAATCCATGCCATCAGAGGACGTGCGGGATCTGCTTGCCGAAAGTCGGGATCGCGGGGGCGTCGGTCTCTGCGGTGCCTGCAGGCGCACCGGAGCCTGCAGGCTCGGCGTCAGGACAGAGGCACTGGTCGATGACAACACGGCTCGGTTCGACGTCGTGTGCCCCGAGAGCTTCGAAAGCGGGCCCGGGGTCGCTCACGGCGGTTGGATCGCCGAGGTGTTCGCTGACGCGATGCCCCACGTCCTGTTCTCCCAGGGTCATCTCGTCGTCACCGGGACTCTCACGGTCCGGTTCATCTGACCCGTACCGATCCGGCACCCTCTCTTGGCCAGAGCATGGGTCAAGCGTGTCGACGGAGCGAAGTGGCACCTGGCCGGCGAGCTGTTGCTCGCCTCGTCGGGGGTCGAGCTGGCAACAGCCAAGGGCGTTTGGATCGGGAGAGAGCGCCGAGCTCATTACGGAGGGTTCCAGGAATGGCTCGCCGAACAACGATCCCAGAAGATCGATGAGTCCTGGGCCGGTGAAGACATCAGCTGACCCGAGCCGCTTCGCCGTGGGCCCTCCGGCACCAGCTGGTGGGGCATCACCTCACTTTGGGGTCGTCGCTCCTTCCGAAGGTGTGTAGAGTTCCCTCTGGCGCGAGTAGAAAATATCCAAAAATCCAAAAATAAACTACAATCACTCATGAACCAAAAGCGCGGCCTCGACCGCTTCGTCAAGTAATCATTCGCCGATCACATCTTTGCCCGGCTAAGTCGCTCACCACAGGGTGGGAGCGTGCAGGGCAAGGTGCCTCGACGGCGATACAACCAACAAACATGGGGGGAACATGTCAAGAAAGCCAATGAAGGTCATGGCGGGTCTCGTCGCCGTCGGGCTGCTCGCCGCCGCCTGCGGCTCGTCCAGCTCCAGCCCGAGCTCGACGAGCACGACGGTGAAGGCCACGGGAACACCGATCAAGGTCGGCTAGATCCTGCCGATGACGGGTGCGAACCTCGCGCTGCCTGAGTTCGGCAACGGCCTGTCGGCGTCGATCAAGGCGCTGAACGCCAGGGGTGGAATCAACGGCCACCCGCTCCAGCTCACCCAGTGCGACAGCAAGGGCGATGGCAGCACCGAGGTCCAGTGCGCCAACCAGATGGTGAGCGAGCACGTCGTCGCCACCTTGGAGGACACCACGATCTCGAACCCGGCACAGGTGCAGACCATCCTCGCCACCGCGGGTATCCCCCGGATCGGCGTCTCCGAGCTCGCGATACCCGAGTACATGGCGACGAACAACTTCGACTTCACCGGTGGTCTCATCTTCTCCTTGATGGGCATCGTCGAGGACCTGATCAAGAAGGGTGACACGAAGATCAGCGTCGTGCTCCCTGATGGCCCGACGTCTGGTCAGATCCACCAGCTGGTGGACCCGATCGTGAAGAACATGGGTGCCCAGGTGGTCAACTACGTGCTGGTCAACTCAGCGACGGGTGACTACAGCCAGTACGTTGCCCAGGCCCAGCAGAACGGCGCGACCGGCATGGCGCTGACCTTGGGGAACGCCCAGCTCGTCCAGATGGCTCAGTCGATCAACCAGCTGAACCCGAAGATCGACTGGGCGACCGGCATCTCGGCCTTCTCGCTGAACCAGCTCAAGCAGCTCGGCGGGTTCGCCACGAAGTCGCTCTGGATCTCATGGGAGCCGACCATCGACGACACCGCCAACTTCACCGGGATGAAGCAGGTCCAAGCCGATATGGCGGCCTACGAGAAGGGCTTCACCGTCAACTCGTCGACCTCGATGTCCGTTCAGAGCTGGCTCGCGGTCCACGCCTTCTACGAGGTCATGAAGGCCCAGACCGGCACGCCGACGGCTGCTTCGGTGATGGCCGCCTTCCAGGCTGCGAAGAACGTCCCGATGGCCGGGCTCATCAAGCCCTGGTCGCCGGGTGTCCCCGCGGATGCGGCGGGTCTCAACGTGTTCGTCAAGAACATCTCGAACCCGTGGATCTACAAGGTGACCTACAACGGGACGCACGCTTCGACGAGCCCGTCACAGATGTTCAACACCTTCGCCGGCCTGCCCGCGGTGTTCACGCCGTAGCGGACAGACCGGAGGGGTCGGGGAAGCTGATCTCTCCGGTCACTACGGTGCAAGCGAGAAGAGCCGGAGGGGCATGAGAGCTGATCTCATGCCCCTCCGGCCTTTTCGGTGCGAACCGCCCCGGGCTTCATGGCCACCCTGGCGCGGTTCGCAACGGCCGATGTGCTGAGTGGGTCAATCCTGCATCTGGCAGCGCAGGTGAGCGGAGAGCCTTGTCGACGTCGAGTCAGTCGGCAGCTCGGCGACCGAGTCCTGAGAATCATCGATTGCCTGCTCCCAGATCTCGCCGATTATCTCGTCAGAGTCGTAGTGACCCCCTGATCCGCTGACAGTCAGGCTGCAGTCCTGTGGCTGCTCAGGGCCTCGGTGCTGGCCGTGGGACTCAACGCCGGGCCCGCGCGCTGCCGCCACGGTCCTCGTGCAGGCCCAGAGCGTTCAAGACCATGATCGTCAGCTGCTCTACCCCGTCATTGAATCGGCAGTCGAGGAGCCCCTCGGAGAGCCACATCTCGGGGAAGCGCTCG
>JADGOD010000011.1 GCA_017883125.1 Acidimicrobiales bacterium | reverse complement strand
CGTCGAAGCATGATTCCGACGCCGACCGCCTCCTCTACTTCCGATCGATCCTCGCCGCTCACGATCTGGATGAGCCCCACTGGCACGTCGGACCCGTCGGGGTGGAGCCGGGTTTCCAGTCCATGGGGATGGGTCGCGCGGCGATGAGGCTGTTGTGCGAGGAGTTCGACGAGCACGGACGGGTCTCATGGGTGAAGACCGTCAAGCCCGAGAACGTGCGCTTCTACAGCGGGCTCGGATTCGAGGTCGTCGACGAGTCGCCCATGCTCGCGGCACATCTGTGGTTCATGCGCCGACGGCCTCAGTGAATCGTCAGTGAGCATGGGCACGTCCCACCGGAGCGTGCCCCAGATCGCCGGCGATGTCCTCAGCCATTGTGGCTGAGGACGTTCATCAGGTGCTCAGCGACAACAACTGAGGCCAGAGTTCCAGTCCCGGGTCCCAGGAACTGAGAACTTCGAATTCTCCGTTCACGGGTACGTCGACCGAGGGCGAGATCACGGTCGCGAGCAGCGACGTGCTTCGTATTGGAAAGTGCGCGGCGGACGAGGAGCCATTCGACTCTGGTGCGACCGAGGCCCGTTGGGTCGAATGAACGTGTGAGCCTGCTGCCACAACCGTCGACGGACTCCCATGCACATCGATGGACCGTCCTCATCGTGGTGTGCGTTGCGGTCCTGATCGTAAACGTGGACAACACCATCCTCAATGTGACGCTGCCCACACTGGTGCGGGATCTGCACGCCACCTCGAGCGAGTTGGAGTGGATCGTCGACTCGTACGCGATGGTCTTCGCGGGACTCCTGTTCGTGGGGGGGAGCCTCGCCGATCGACTTGGGCGTAAACGCTTCTTCCTGCTCGGGCTCGCCGTGTTCGCGGGTGGATCGATCGGCGCGGCACTCTCCCTCTCTGTCCACGCGCTGATCGCCTGGCGGGCCGTGATGGGGGCCGGTGCCGCGCTTCTGATCCCGGCGTCACTGTCGATCATCAATGACGTCTTCCGGGATCCCGGGGAGCGGGCCCGAGCCATAGGAGCGTGGGCCGGGACGGCGGGCCTTGGCATCGCTATCGGGCCGATCGCCGGCGGCCTGTTGCTGTCCAAGTTCTGGTGGGGCTCCATCTTCCTCGTGAATGTCCCAATTGCCTTCGCCGGATTCATCGGCGCCTTCATACTCGTGCCCGACTCGAAGAACCCCTGCGCTGATCGGCCCGACCCGATCGGGTCGTTGCTCTCTATCGTCGGTGTGGGGCTTCTGTTATGGGCCATCATCGAGGCCCCGACCCAAGGATGGACATCAGCAAACGTCACCCTGGTCGGGCTGGCGAGCCTCATCGTGCTCAGCGGCTTCATCGCCTGGGAAGCCCACTGCAGTCATCCGATGCTGAAGCTTCAGTTCTTCCGGGAACGACGGTTCTCCGTTGCGCTAATTGCCGAGAGCCTCGGCGTGTTTGCACTGCTTGGAGCGCTGTTCATCCAAACTCAGTTCCTCCAATTCGACCTCGGGTACACACCCCTGCAGGCAGGGATGCGAATCCTGCCGATCGCCGCCGTGATCTGCGTGAGCGCGCCGTTGTCCCCGATGGTGACTCGTGGCGTGGGGATCAAGCTCACGGCAGCACTTGGTCTCTTGGCAATCGGTGGCGGCCTGCTATGGATCTCCATGGTCTCTTCCGTGACCGTGACCTACGGGGAAGTGGTGTCCGGCATGCTCCTGATCGGGCTGGGTGCCGGACTTCTGCTGCCGACAGCGACCAATTCCGTCGTTGGATCGGTACCCCAGGGTGACTCAGGCATGGGTTCCGCTACCAACACCGTGGCCCTCCAGGTCGGTGGCGCACTGGGAGTCGCCGTGGTCGGGAGCATCATGTCGACCCATTACCAGGACCACATCGGAGCCTCTCTGGCTGGCCAGCAGATCCCGGCCGAGATCATGCAGATCGTCGTCGGATCGCTTGGCGGCGCGCTGGCTGTGGCCGAGCGCATCGGAGGCGCCACCGGTGCGGCACTCGCCCACGCAGCACGTTCCGCGTTCATGAGCGGCAACACGGTGGCGATGGCCGTCGGCGGTGCGGTCGCGCTCGGCGGTGCGGTCGTCGTGCTCGCTGCCCTTCCATCGCGTGCGCCGGGTCAACCAACGGATGTTGAACCTGGCATAGAGGACGAAGGAGTCTTCCAAGCTCCTTCGTCGATGCGACAGCCGGATCGCGATGAGCTCCCCGCAGATCCTGAGTCCGCCCGCCGACATCGCCAGAAGGATTGATGGCGGCCCTCAGCTCGTGCAGCTGAGAACCATTTGGACTCGTCGAGTAGGTCATCGACAGAGCGAACTCCCGACTTAGCTGTCTGCCCCTGAACGGCACGAGTGGGGCACCACCGAAGTCACGGTCATGTCGTCCTCCGATGGGCAATACTGAGTTCGTGATTGCTCGGTGGACCTTTTCGCTCGTGCTTCCGATCTTGATGACCGGGATGTCGCTTTCCGCCTGTAGCTCGTCGAGCGCCCCATCCGCTGGGTCGGGTGCGTCACCACGGTCAGCATGTTCGTTATTGACCGCCCAGGAAGCGACCAAGGCACTCGGCGGACCAGTGCAAGGTCCCAGCGATTGTTCAACGT
>JADGOD010000069.1 GCA_017883125.1 Acidimicrobiales bacterium | reverse complement strand
CCTCGACGACACCGTCATCCCTATCCGCTCGCACGTCTACTCCGCGCTCAAGACCGGCGACGTCACCTACGAGGAGATGAGCGAGCTGGTCCTCCACTTCGCCGTCCACTCCGGGTGGCCCAAGGCGTCGTTCCTCAACCAGGTCATGGAAGAGTCCTGGATCCAGATCCAAGACGAGGGCGGGGTCAGGACGGGGTCTGCGCCGAGCTACCACTGAATCCGAGCTCGAGGGATCCGAGCGTTGGAGGCTCGTGGCTCGGACATCTCGAGATCAGCCGCCGAGCGAGGTGAGCCGCCTGATCCGCTGGGCCAGCCCCCAGCTCGACGAGCTCTTGATCTGGCGCGTGGCTTCCTCCGCTTGGGCGAATGAGGACACGTGGGGCTTCCGGGGAAGCCTCTGGAACCTCACCAGACTCACGAGGAAGCGGATCGGGAGCGTGGCCCTCCATGATCGCGACGCCCACAGCTCGTCGATCTGCCGCTGGGCAGCCCGGGCTTCGACCGAGTTGGCCGCCACGTCCGGAAGGTCGAGGATCTCGTGGACCCACCACCCGACGATCTCAAACTTGGCCTTTTCGAGCTGGTGGTCACTTCGGACCCAATCCCAGTGCTTCTCGAAGTACTCCTCTTGGGTGACCCCCGAGGAGTCCAGCATCGAGCTGTTGGTCCCGTCCAACCGGATCCGGTATTCGCAGGTCTCTTCTCGGACATGGACCGGCTCACGGGAGTTGGCCAACCTCAGGAGGAACTCGTAGTCCTCGCAACGCGTGAACTCCTCGTTGAACCAGATCGCCGAGTCAATCCGCGTCGTGTCGACGAGGAAGGTGTGGAACGGGATGAAGTTGCCCTTCAGGTGCACGAGGAACGAGTACTCCTCCATGGTGAAGGGTCGGGAGCGGGTGACGAGTCGCTCGTTCCCCTCACCGGTGTGGACGTACTTCGCCAGGACCGAGTCGCTGTAGGCCCAGGCGTTCACGCCACCGTTCAGAGCGTCGCGGAGGATACGGAGGTGGCGTGGGTAGTAGACGTCATCATCGTCGAGGAACCCGACGAAGCGCGTCTGGACACCAGCGACCCCGACGTTGAGCGAACGCGTCCTGCCATCGCCTTCGAAGTGATGCTCGATGACGTGGACGCCCGGGAGGGAGCTCTTCCAGAGATCGACGTTCGCACGGATGCCCTCCGAGGTCTCATCACCTTGGACGTGCACCACGACTCGCACCTCGGTCGGCCGCGCCTCTTGGCTCGCCAGGCTGAACAGGGCGTTGTCGAGGAACATCTCCCTGCCGGGCTGCGTCCGGACGATCACGCAGATCGAGGCGTCGCCCAGGGGCTCAACCATCGAGGTGCTCACTCATCGCTCCACGTGGGGCTGGCGAAGTGGAGATCGTGCGTGAAGTCGGGGCTGGCCAACCGGAGGTCCTCGGCGGTGGGTCGAAACTCGACCCTCAGCTCGTCGAGGCTCGGTGCGACGCCAGTGAGGTCATTGAGCTGGCTCAGGATCCGCTTGGCGAAGGGCTCCGCACCCCACTTGAGGGCGAGGGTCGCCGCAGCGGTGAGGTGCGGCGCAACCCTCGCCGGCAGCTCTGCCGTGGCATCCGTCCGGCTGTGGACGTGATGGGCCACCTTCGCCCCAGGCACGACGAAGCAGTCGAGGCCCGCTGCCTTGGCGCGCCACGAGAGATCGACGTCTTCGCAGTAGAGCCAGAACGCCTCGTCGAATCCCTCGGTGACCGAATACGCCTGCGAGGAGATGAGCAGGCAGCAGCCCGTGCACCACGGCGTGGTGCTGTCGGGATTCACCACCTTGGGATGGGGGACCGGGAACTGAGCGGCCTCGAAGAGCCCCTGGCCGTGGCGCTCGTCGGCGAAGTCGAGCATCTTCGCCACCGCGAGGGGGTGCAGGATGCCGTCGGGGTTGAGGCAGAGGTAGTACGGAACTGGCTGGTCGCCGGAGAAGGCGACCTTCATCAGCTCGTTGTGAGCGGCGCCGAAGCCCACGTTGTCTCCGTGGGACACCTCGACGCTCAGGCCGTCGATCCCTGATGCCGACAGAGCCTCTCGGACATTGTCCACACCGAGCCCACGGTCGTTGTCGCGCACGAAGAGATGAGTGATATCCGTTCGATCCGACTGGTTGGCGATCGATTCGAAGCATCGCTGGAGCTCGTCCTTGCCGTTGCGGTAGACGACGACACCGATCGCGAGCTTTCGACCGGTCTCCACACATCCGATGCTATACGGCCCGTTCGTCCCATCCGATCGGGCCCCGGGGCCACGTGAGGGCCGATCCACCCAGCGAGCCACACCGGGTGCAGCGGCGAGCTCGAGGTCCCGCAAGAGTGGCAACCCGAGCTCGCCGGTGGGCGGCGCTCCGCCACTCGGAGAAACCACCTGGCTCGCGGGGGTGCTGGGGTAGTCTCGTCGTCGTGGAAGGTCCGGGAGTGGCGGAGAGGTTCCCAGCGCTCTTCGGGAAGTCCCGACCGCTCGGCGAGGCGCTCGACCCCGGCAAGAACAGCTTCGGGTTCCTCCGGTTGTTCTTCGCGTTCCTCGTGCTCGTCGACCATGCCTTCATCCTCGGAGGGTTCGACGTCACCCGTAATCCGTTCCCCACGTTGACCAAGGGCCAAGAGACCCTCGGAGGTATGGCGGTCGCGGGGTTCTTCGTGATCAGCGGCTACCTGGTGACACGGAGTTACACCCAGTCGCGAACCACGGTCCGCTACCTCTGGAAGCGGGTCTTGAGGATCTTCCCTGCGTTCCTGGTGTGTCTCGTCATGACCTCTGCATTCTTCGGGGTGATCGCCTACCACCGTCAGTATGGGGGGTTCTCCGGCTACCTGTCGCTCTCCCCCGACTCACCCTGGGGGTACATCTACCGCAACGCGTTTCTCACGATGCACCAGTGGAACATCGGCAACCTGCTGCAGGCCACCCCATACCAGCACAACCCCTACGGCTTTGCGCAGGCGTTCGACGGCTCACTGTGGACATTGATCTACGAGTTCAAGTGCTACCTCGGGGTGGCGATCCTGGGCTTCGCAGGGATCCTGTGGAGATCACGCCTCGTGGTCCTCGTGATCTGCATCGGCCTGTGGGCGATGCAGATCAAGGACCACCAGGTCCCGACCGCGTTCCACTCCGTACCTCTCTTCTGGGACCCATCGATGGTGACCCTGAGCTTCATCTTCTCCCTCGGGATGGTGCTCTTCCTCTATCGCGACGTGATCCCGATCTCAGGGACCGGAGCGCTGGTGGCGATCTTGGTCCTTCTCGCCAGCTACCGCGGTGGCACCTACATCATCGTCGGCCAAGTGGCGTTCGCGTACCTGTGCATGTGGTTCGCCATCGCCCTCCCCCTGAGCAAGGTCGACAGGTTCGGGGACTTCTCCTACGGCCTCTACATCTACGCGTTCATCATCGAGCAGATGCTGGCGCTCTATGGCTTCCGGCGTCTCGGGTTCATCGGGTACGTGCTCTGCGCCACGGCGACCACCCTCGTCTTCGCGGTGGCCAGCTGGTACGCGATCGAGAAGCCGTTCATGAAGTTCAAGAGGCTCCGACTCGGAGAGGCTCCGCCAACCGGGTCCCGGGAGGAGCTGAGGGGCTGGAGAAGGCTCTGGAACCCGGTTCGCTTCGCAGAGCCCAGCTCCTCTGCTCCGTGAACGATCGGCTGCGTGCCTCCCACGGTGGAGGATGCAGCGACGCACAGGTCTCCGCATCCGTGTGACCCACGACCCGGTTGGCCGGCAGCCCCTTCTCGTTCCTTCCGGGACGACAGAGAGGCGTCATCGACCCCGGAACGCGGACGCATCCGAGCTCGAGAGGCGCGGCCACCTGTTCTGTTCGACGACCTCCCCGCAGCGATCGCACACGCCCGTCGCCACGTCGAGCGAGAGGGTCTTCTCGATAACGCGGGTGCGGCGTACGCGCGTTCTCACGCAAGTGTGACCGATATGTCCACTGGCGAGCGGCACCCCGGGGCGGGGCAAAATAGGCTCTCCCCATGGCCCCCAAGCGCTACCTGCTCGACAACCAGCAGGCCGAGGCCGCCCAGCGATTCGATGCGCTCTCCGAGCTGTTCGATCCCTCGACGTTCCGTCACATGGAGTGGCTGGGCCTCTCCGCCGGCTGGCGCGTGTGGGAGGTCGGGGCCGGTGGCCCGAGCGTTCCCGCCGCCATCGCCGAGCGCACCGGTCCGGACGGCTTCGTCCTGGCCACGGACATCGACACCTCGTGGCTGGAGGCACAGGGAATCGG
>JADGOD010000068.1 GCA_017883125.1 Acidimicrobiales bacterium | reverse complement strand
TACACGATGCGCTCGGCGCTCGTCCTTTTGCCGCGGGAGAGCACCTTGTTGGTGACCTGCGTCACGAGGACCGAACGGTAGACCGGGTCGGGAGCGAGGTCGCGACGGGGGGCTGGGCCACTACGGGGCATTAGGACTCCTTCTTGGCGCCGTAACGGCTACGGGCTTGAGCTCGATCGCGTACCCCAGAGGTGTCCAGGGCTCCACGGATGACCTTGTAGCGGACACCAGGGAGGTCCTTCACACGGCCACCACGGACGAGCACGATGGAGTGCTCCTGGAGGTTGTGGCCGACGCCGGGGATGTACGCGGTGATTTCGACTCCACTGGTCAGGCGCACACGGGCGACCTTCCGCAGGGCGGAGTTCGGCTTCTTCGGGGTCGTCGTGTACACACGGGTGCAGACCCCACGGCGCTGGGGAGCGCCCTTCAGGGCCGGGGTCTTGGTCTTCGACGTCTTGGCTTGACGGCCCTTCCGGACCAGCTGCTCAATCGTGGGCACGCGCTACCTCGTGGGTTCTTTCAGTGTTTGAAGGGGACTGACTGCGTCCGATCCGGTATCGATGACACCAGAGCGCAGGGACTGCAATCTTAGGTTCATTTCTGGTCCGGCGTCCAACCGCCCCGGGAGGGTCTCCCCCACCAGGGCGGTCAGCGCGCCGTTACGTGTTCTTCTCAGGCTCCGGCGGTGGCTCCACCGTCGACGCCCTCATCGGCCGTCGGGGCTGCGCCCGTCCAGCTTGCGCCGATCTCAAGGGACTCGTCGGTCCCCTCGAAGCCCTCAAGGAGCCACGAGGCGAGGTCGTCCTCTGCCTGGCCGTAGGCGTGGAGAGGCTCGGCGTCGGGCAGGTCGAGCCGGATGGACCGGTAGTCCTCCATGCCCGATCCGGCGGGGATCAGCTTGCCGATGATGATGTTCTCCTTCAACCCGTAGAGGTTGTCGGAACGTCCTTCGATCGCCGCTTCGGTCAGGACTCGGGTGGTCTCCTGGAAGGAGGCCGCCGAGAGCCACGAATCGGTAGCCAGCGACGCCTTGGTGATTCCCATCAGCTCGATGCGAGCCTCTGCAGGGCGCTTGCCTTCGGCCACCAGCTCGCGGTTGACCTCGACGTAGAGCTGCGCATCGACCTGCTGGCCCGGCAGGAACGGGGCATCGCCCGGATCTGCCACATTGCGTCGGCGCAGCATCTGGCGGACGATCAGCTCGATGTGCTTGTCGTGGATCGACACACCCTGGTCGCGATAGACCTTCTGGACCTCTTCGACGAGATACTGCTGGGTCTCGCGCTCGCCGCGGACCTGAACCAGCTCCTTGGGGTCCTTCGGTCCCTCGACCAGAGCATCACCAGCGGCGACCTCTTGGCCGTTGGTGATCTCGAGGTGGGCCCGCAGCGGGACCATCTCGATCTGCTCGGTGCCGTCCTCGGCCACCACGGTGAGCACACGACCGGACTCCTCGTCCTCAACCCGGACGACGCCGGAGTGCTGAGCGAGCAGTGCGGCGCCCTTCGGGGTGCGGGCTTCGAAGAGCTCGACCACTCGGGGGAGGCCGTGGGTGATGTCGGAACCAGCCACACCACCGGCGTGGAAGGTTCGCATCGTCAGCTGCGTACCGGGCTCACCGATCGACTGTGCGGCGATGACGCCGACAGCCTCGCCGAGCTCGATCAGGTTGCCGGTGGCGAGTGACTGGCCGTAGCAGAGGGCGCAGATGCCCTTCTTGGCCTCACAGGTCAAGGTGGAGCGCACCCTGACCTGCTCGATGGACTCGTCGTCGCGCATGGCGTCGACGTGCTCGTCGGTCAGCATCGTGCCCGCCGAGATCTTCGTCTTGTCCGAGAGGACCACGTCGTCGGCCAAGACACGGCCGTAGGCGCGGGTCTCGAGATACGAGCGCTTGCCTGCGGTGTCGGGAACAACGTTCTCGATCCAGATCCCACGAGTCGTCTCGCAGTCAATCTGGCGGATGATGAGCTCCTGAGCGACGTCGACGAGACGACGAGTCAGGTACCCAGAGTCCGCCGTACGAAGTGCGGTGTCGGCAAGTCCCTTACGGGCTCCGTGGGTCGAGATGAAGTACTCGAGGACCGAGAGGCCCTCGCGGAACGAGGACTTGATCGGACGTGGGATCATCTCACCGCGAGGGTTGGACACGAGGCCCTTCATACCGGCGATCTGACGGATCTGCTGCGAGTTCCCTCGAGCGCCCGAGTCGACCATCATGTTGAGCGGGTTGAAGACGATCTTCTCGAGGTTCGCCTCCATGGCCCGACCGACCTCAGAGTTCGCGCTCGTCCAGATCTCGACTTCCTTCTGGCGGCGCTCATCGTCGGTGATGATGCCTCGCTTGTACTGTGTCTCAGCCTTCTCGGCTTCCTTCTCGTAACGGTCCAGGATCGTCTGCTTCTCAGGCGGGGTCTGGACATCGTTGATCGAGATGGTCAGACCTGACTTGGAGGCGTAGCGGAAGCCGAGCGACTTGATCCGGTCAAGGCTGGCGGCGACCTCCTTGCGTCCCCATCCGGCGCTGAGCTCTTCGACAATGACGCTGATCGGCGTCGTGTTCTTCGAGATCAGATCGTTGACGTAGCGGAACTCGAGGGGAAGCCCCTCGTTGAACAGCACACGCCCTGCGGTGGTCGTCAGGCTCAAGCGGCCCTTCTCGTCCTCCACGATGCCCGCGGCACGGAAGCGGTCTCCGAGCACGGAGTCCGAGTCAGGACGCAGGTCGATCTTGGCGTGGAGTGCCACGTCGCCGGCGTCCAGTGCAGCTTCGACCTCGTAGGGATGGCGGAACGCCCTGCCTTCGCCCTTGGAACCGTCGATCTCGAGGGTCAGGTAGTACGCACCGAAGACCATGTCCTGGGAGGGAACGGTGATCGGGCGACCGGTGGCCGGCGAGAGGATGTTGTTGGCGCTCAGCATCAGCACGCGGGCCTCGGCCTGCGCCTCTGCCGACAACGGGAGGTGGACGGCCATCTGGTCACCGTCGAAGTCAGCGTTGAACGCCGTGCAAACGAGCGGGTGGACCTGGATGGCCTTGCCCTCGACCAGCTGGGGCTCGAAGGCCTGGATGCCGAGGCGGTGAAGCGTCGGGGCACGGTTCAGAAGAACCGGGTGCTCCTTGATGACGTCTTCGAGCACGTCCCAGACCTGGGGCTTGCGACGCTCGACCATGCG
>JADGOD010000010.1 GCA_017883125.1 Acidimicrobiales bacterium | reverse complement strand
CTGATGATCGATGCCCCTTACACCGGGGCCTTCGTCCGCATCGATCACGACGGATCGGCCACGGCGGTTGGCGTGGGGAGGGTGGGCTGAGCTCTCTAGCGAAGCACAGCCTGGCCGGGCACGACCGGCGCCGGCAGGTCGGTTTCCTCCATGAGGAAGGCGTCGACCGCTGCGGCCGCCGAGCGGCCCTCGGCGATGGCCCAGACGATGAGGCTCTGGCCTCGCGTCATGTCTCCGCAGACGAAGACGCCCTCGCGTGACGTCATCCACGTCGAGCCTGCGGCCACATTGCCCCGGCCGTCGAGCTCGAGCCCGAGCTCGGAGACGACGCCGCCTTGCTCCGGCCCCGTGAAGCCCATCGCCAGGAGGACGAGATCGGCACGGATCTCCTCATCGGATCCCTCGACGGGCTCGAGTCGTGACGTGCCGGCAGCATCGAGGACCGGCTCGACGCGCTGGGTGCGAAGTGCGGTGATGTGGTTGGCGTCATCGCCCATGAGCTCCGAGGTGGTCACCTGATAGACGCGCTCGCCACCCTCCTCATGGGCCGGGGAGGTGCGCAGGATGACCGGCCACGTCGGCCAGGGGTTCGATGCGGCCCGGCCCTCGGGGGGAGCCGGGAGGATCTCAAGCTGGGTCACCGACGCCGCGCCCTGTCGAAGCGCTGTTCCAAGGCAGTCCCCTCCGGTGTCCCCGCCGCCGATGATGATGACGTGCTTGCCCTTGGCGTCGATCAACGGGCGGGGCAAGGTTCCCTCCTGAGCCATGGTGGAGGGCTTCAGGTACTCCATGGCGAAGTGGACGCCCTCGAGGCTGCGTCCCGGCACCTCGAGGTCCCGGGGCTTGGTCGCGCCGGCAGCCAGGAGGATGGCATCGAACTCCTCGGACAGCTCGGCGGCCGAGACGACCCTCACGTCCGGAGCGCTGGCGGTTCCGGCTCCTCGGAGAGACCCCGGCTCACCGTCAGCGGCGGTGCCCTGGAGGCCGACGGCGACCGAGCAGCGGAACTCGACGCCTTCGTCGATCAGCTGCTCGAGGCGCCGGTCGAGGACCGACTTCTCCATCTTGAACTCGGGGATCCCGTATCGCAGGAGCCCACCTGGCTTCTCGGCCCTCTCGAAGACCACGACACGGTGTCCGGCACGGGCGAGCTGCTGGGCAGCAGCGAGGCCTGATGGCCCAGAGCCAACGACGGCCACGCGCTTGCCGGTCCGCTCCTGGGGCCGAATCGGTCGGACCCAGCCCTCATCCCAGGCGCGCTCGGCGATCTCGTACTCGATCCGCTCGATCGCCACTGGCTCGGCGTTGATGCCAAGGACGCATGAGCCCTCGCACGGGGCGGGGCACAGCCTCCCGGTGAACTCGGGGAAGTTGTTGGTGGCGTGGAGGCGCTCGATGGCGTCGGACCAGTCGCCCCGGTAGACCATGTCGTTCCACTCGGGAATGAGGTTCCCCAGGGGGCATCCCTCGTGGCAGAAGGCGATGCCGCAGTCCATGCAGCGAGCACCCTGGGCACGGGTCTGCTCCTCGTCGAACGGCTCGTAGACCTCTTTCCAGTCCCTGAGTCGCACCCGTACCGGACGTCGGCGAGGAAGGTCTCGGTCGAACTCGAGGAATCCAGTCGGCTTACCCACGAGCCACCGCCATCACTGCCTCCTCGACCGAGCGACCTTCGCGCTCGGCGCGCTTCGTCGCCTCCATCACCCGCCGGTAGTCACGCGGCATCACCTTGACGAAGTCGGTCGCCGATGTGGGGAAGTCCTCAAGGATCGCTGCGGCGACCGGTGATCCCGTCTCGGCCAGGTGGCGACGGATCGTGACCTCGAGGAACTCGAGGTCCTCTCCGTCGACCGGCTCGAGGTCGGCCAGCTCGCTGTTGACCTTGGGTCCGAACGTCCGGTTCGGATCCCACACGAAGGCGATCCCGCCGGACATCCCAGCGCCGAAGTTGCGTCCCGTCTCGCCGAGGACGATCACCCGACCACCGGTCATGTACTCACAGCCGTGATCACCGACGCCTTCGACAACGGCGGTCGCTCCGGAGTTCCTCACGCAGAACCGCTCGCCCACCCGGCCTCGGATGTACAGCTCGCCACTGGTCGCTCCGTAGAGCAGCACGTTGCCCGCGATGATGTTCTCCTCGGCGACGAACGAGGCTGATTCCGCGGGACGGATCACGATGCGTCCGCCCGAGAGCCCCTTGCCGACATAGTCGTTGGCATCGCCGAAGAGCCGGAGGGTCAGGCCGCGCGGGATGAAGGCCCCGAGGCTCTGTCCTGCCGAGCCTCTCAACGTGACGTCGATCGTGTCGTCGGCCAAGCCCTCCCCGCCGAAGCGGCGAGTGATCTCGTAGCCGGTGAGCGTCCCGGCGGTTCGGTCTCGGTTGGTGATGGCGAGGTCGAGCGTCACCGGCGTGCCGTGCTCGAAGGTGTCCCCGAGGACCGGGATGATCTGCTGATCGAGCGCCTTGTCCAGACCGTGATCCTGGGTCGTGGTGCACCGTGTGGTGACGCCCTCGAGGGAGCTGGGGGCTACCAGGAGCGGCGCAAGGTCAAGACCTCGGGCCTTCCAGTGGTCCACGGCTTGGACGGCATCGAGTAGGTCGGTGCGACCGACCGCGTCTTCGAGCGAGCGAAGGCCCAGGGAGGCGAGGATCTCACGGACCTCTTGAGCGATGTACTCGAAGAAGGTCTCGACGAACTCTGGGGTGCCCGAGAATCGATCTCTGAGCTCGGGGCGTTGGGTGGCGATGCCCACCGGACACGTGTCGAGGTGGCAGACGCGCATCATCACGCAGCCAGAGACCACGAGCGGGGCGGTGGCGAAGCCGTACTCCTCGGCCCCGAGAAGGGCGGCGATGACCACGTCTCGTCCGGTCTTCATCTGCCCGTCCACCTGGACCACGATGCGATCTCGGAGCCCGTTAAGGAGAAGCGTCTGCTGGGTCTCGGCCAGACCGAGCTCCCAGGGAGCTCCCGCATGCTTCAGCGACGTCAGCGGTGCCGCTCCTGTCCCGCCGTCGTATCCCGAGATCAGGACGACGTCGGAGTGGGCCTTGGCCACACCGGCAGCCACCGTCCCCACGCCGACCTCGGAGACGAGCTTGACGTGGATCCGAGCGTTCGGGTTGGCGCACTTGAGATCGTGGATCAGCTGAGCGATGTCCTCGATGGAGTAGATGTCGTGGTGGGGCGGTGGAGAGATCAGGCCGACGCCAGGGGTCGAGTGGCGCGTCTTGGCGATCCAGGACGACACCTTGTGCCCGGGCAGCTGACCGCCCTCGCCAGGCTTGGCTCCCTGAGCGATCTTGATCTGGATGTCGTCTGAATTGGCCAGGTACTCGCTGGTCACACCGAAGCGACCTGAGGCCACCTGCTTGATCGAGCTGCGCCGGAGGTCGCCGTTGAGGTCCGGGGTGAAGCGATCGGCGTCCTCGCCACCTTCTCCCGTGTTCGAACGGCCTCCGAGGCGGTTCATGGCGATGGCCAGGGTCTCGTGAGCCTCGGCGGAGATCGATCCGTAGGACATCGCTCCGGTGGAGAAGCGGGTGAGGATCGACGAGATGTCCTCGACGTCGTCGACCGAGATCGCCGTATCCGGATCGGTGCGGAGCCGCAGAAGCCCGCGCAGGGTGCTGAGCCGCTCGGCCTGATCGTCGACGAGCTGGGTGTACTCCTTGAAGATGTCGTAGCGCTTCGACCGAGTGGCGTGCTGGAGCTTGAAGACCGACTTGGGGTTGAAGAGGTGGACCTCGCCCTCGCGTCGCCACTGGTACTCGCCGCCGACGCGCAGCTCCCGATGAGCGATCTCTGTGGGTCGCTCCAGATGAGAATCGTGATGGCGGGCGAGAACCTCGCTCTCGATCACGTCGAGGCCCACTCCGCCGATCCGACTCACCGTTCCGGTCAGGTAGCGATCGATCACGGCCTGATCGATTCCGATGGCCTCGAAGATCTGCGCTCCGGTATACGACGCGACCGTCGAGACGCCCATCTTCGACATCACCTTCAGGACGCCCTTGGAGGCAGCCTTGATGTAGTTCTTGTGCGCCTGGCGAGGGCTGATCCCCTCGAGAAGTCCCGCGGAGATCATGTCGTCGATCGAATCGAACGCCAGATAGGGGTTGACCGCGGCGGCGCCATACCCGAGCAGAAGCGCGATGTGGTGCACCTCGCGAGCATCACCGGACTCGACGACCAGGCCGACCTGGGTGCGGGTCTTCTCACGGATGAGGTGCTGGTGGACCGCTGCGGTGAGGAGCAGCGACGGGATCGGCGCCAGCTCGTTGGTCGAGTTGCGGTCGGAGAGGACGATGATGTTCGCTCCCTCGGCGATCGCCCCGGAGATCGACGCGCAGATCGAATCAATCGACCGGGCGAGTGACTCCCCCGGGGCCACGCCCTCAGCCGGCACCCGGAAGAGCCCATCGACGGCAAATCCCTTGAAGCCGGGTGATTCACCGTTCTCGTTGACGTAGATGAGCTTGGCGAGCTCATCGCGTTCGATCACCGGCATCGGCAGGACGATCTGGTGGCAGCTCTCTGGTGTCGCCTCAAGCAGGTTGCCCTCGGGGCCGATCGTCTTGGACAGCGCCGTCACGAGCTCCTCGCGGATGGCATCGAGCGGCGGGTTCGTGACCTGGGCGAAGAGCTGGGAGAAGTAGTCGTAGAGCAGGCGGGACCGCTCGGAGAGGACGGCGATCGGCGTGTCGGAGCCCATCGAGCCGATCGGCTCGGTACCGGTCGATGCCATTGGCCCGACGATCAGACGGAGCTCCTCGGTGGTGTATCCGAAGAGACGCTGGTGCATCACGACGCTCGCGTGCTGAGGCGTGAGCATCCGCCGCTCGGGAAGCTCCTCAATGGGAACGAGGCTGGAGCGAAGCCACTCGGCATAGGGGTGCTCGGCGGCCAGTGCCGTCTTGATCTCATCGTCACCGACGATCCGGCCCTGCTCGGTGTCGATCAGGAACATGCGTCCGGGCTCGAGGCGCCCCTTCTCGACGATGTGCGCCGGATCGACGTCGAGCACTCCGACCTCGCTGGCGAAGATGACGCGTCCGTCGTCGACCACCCAGTACCGGGGAGGGCGCAGTCCGTTCCTGTCGAGAACGGCGCCGATGACCGTGCCGTCGGTGAACGCCACGTTGGCTGGCCCGTCCCAGGCCCCCATGACCGAGGAGTGGAACTCGTAGAAGGCCCGTCTCGCCGGATCCATCGTCTCGTGGAGCTCCCAGGCCTCAGGGATCATCATCAAGACTGCGTGCGGGAGGCTCCGCCCGCCGAGGTGGAGGAGCTCGAGGACCTCGTCGAAGGAAGCAGAGTCGCTCGCGCCCGGTGTGCAGATCGGGAAGATCCGCTCGAGGTCGCCCGGGATGAGTTCGGTCGCCAGCAATGCCTCACGGGCCCGCATCCAGTTCCGGTTCCCCTGCACAGTGTTGATCTCACCGTTGTGGGCGATGAGTCGATAGGGATGGGCCAGGGGCCAGCTTGGGAAGGTGTTCGTGGAGAAACGTGAGTGCACGAGTCCCAGGGCGGACTCCAAGCGAGGATCGGAGAGGTCGGGGAAGTACTCGCGCAGCTGCTCCGAGGTGAGCATCCCCTTGTAGACGATCGTCCGGGCCGAGAGCGAGGGCAGGTAGATGTCGTCGATCTCGTGCTCCGCGCGCTTGCGCAAGGGGTAGACCTTCCGGTCGAGGTCGATCCCCGCAGCCGGGTCGCTCGCCGTCGACGACGCCACAATGACCTGGTCGATCAGGGGCTCAACCTCCCTGGCGGTCGCTCCGAGGCCGGATCCGGAGACCGGAACCCTCCGCCAGCACAGAATCTTGAGATCCTCTTGGAGGGCGATCTCCTCGAAGGACGTCCGCGCCTTGGCGGCTTCGCTCTCGTCCGAGGGAAGGAAGACCAGTCCGGTGGCATACCGGCCAGCAGCCGGGAGGTCGACGTCGAGGACCGACCGAAGGAAGGTGTCGGGGATCTGGATCAGGATCCCCGAGCCATCCCCGGTGTTGACCTCGGCGCCGGAGGCACCCCGGTGGGCCAGGTTCTCGAGGACGGTAAGGGCGTCGTCGACGATCTGGTGG
>JADGOD010000067.1 GCA_017883125.1 Acidimicrobiales bacterium | reverse complement strand
GGCACATCACCGGCCAGTCGATCCCGGTCGACGGTGGGATCAACCGACACCTCTGACGGCCCCTGCGATCCTCGAGGAAGAAGCGGGGGTAGGGGTCGACGCCGGGCCCAAGCCCCTCGGTCCTAGGGACCCGGGTTGAGCATCCGGAGCTGCTCGATGACCCCGGCGTACATCCGCTGCTTGATGACGCGCGCCGAGTCGTTCGCCTTGGGCGCCAGCCGTGCCGCCTTGTCCATCGCCCAGTCGAGCACCTGATCCTCAGGGACCGCCGCCTGGACGATCCCGGCGGCTGCCGCCTCTTCACCGCCGTAGCGATGCGCGGTCGTCATCGCCTCATGGGCCACCTGCGCATCGAGCTTCGCCTGGATGAGCTCACCCATCCCGTAGGTGAAGGGCATGGAGATGTCGACCTCGGGGAAGCAGAAGAAGCCCCGGTCAGCCCTCATCACGCGGTAGTCGTGCGCCAGCACGTGCATCGCCCCCGCACCGAAGGCGTGGCCCTGGACGGCAGCGATCGCCGGACACGGGAGCGTCAGGAGGCTGACGAAGAGCTCCTGGACCGACAAGACGTACTCCCTGGCCATCTCGGGGCGGGGAAGGAGCCAGTCGAGGTCGAGCCCGTTGCTCCAGATCTTCCCGGTCGCCGTCGTGACCAGTGCGCGCGGCCCCGGCGTGGCGGCCACCTCGGCCAAGGCGTCGCCGATCTCGCGCACGGCCTCGGGGGAGTAGCGGTTCTCACCCCCGCCCAGATCGAGAACGAAGATCTCTCCCTCTTGCGTCAGTCGTGGCATCGCTGGTCTCCTCCTCCGGCCTGCGGCCTTGCCCTCAGGCCTCTGCGCTACCGGAGCAGAAGGCGGTCAGGGCCGCTGCCTCGGCTTCGAGGTGCTTGACGAAGCTGTCGATGATCATCCGCTCCGCCGTCGCACCGAAGACGGGGAGTCGCACGTCGAGCGTGCCCTCGATGGTCTCGATGGTCTCGTCGCCGGACTCGTCGAGGCGCATCGAGGCATCACACCTCAGCATGTCGGCGTAGTGGTCGGGAACGATGTCGAGGATCCCCTCGTGCGTGGCCAGATCGAGGCGCGTGTGGATGACCCACGTCAGCTTGGCCGGGTCGACCGCCATGCGGGCGGCTCCGGTGACATCACCGGCGAAGGCGTAGCGGACGCTCAGGGTCGCCACACCATCGACCACCTCGGAGGCCAGGAGGTGCGGCCGCTCGAGGTTCGAGTTCACGTGCTCGAGGCCCTCGTAATACGTCGGATCCACCATCGCCGCTTCAACGGCATGGCGGGGAGCGCCGATCCGCTCGGTGGCGGTGAAGTCCACCTCGTCAGCTCGCGGTTCCGGGCGACGGAGCCGGCAGCTTGCGATGATCCCAGGTGACCACGCGGTCGATGACCAGCTTGGTGACGATCCTCTTGTGCAGCATCGCCTCGACCAGCGGTCGGCTCTCCTCGGTGTACTCCCCGTGGTAGCGGCTGAACATACTCACCCCGAGCTCGAACATCACCTCGGGATCATCGACGAGCTCGCCATGGCCGACCAGCTCGACGCCGCGGAGCTCGCCGTAGGTCTCCCCCGCCTCGATCAGGCACGTCATCATGGGGTTGCGGGCGAGGTTCTTGGCCTTCTGAGACTTCGCCTTGGTCTCGATGGCGATGCAGCCGTCGAGGAGGCCGAACCACATGGCCACCGCGTGGATCGTGCCGTCGTGGTTCAGCGTGCACATCGTCATGACCCGCTGCTCGGCGAGGAACGCATCGACCTCGGCCTGATCCATCTTGATCAGTGCCCGCTGGTTCACTCCGATGCCCATGGGCATCTGCTGGTCGCTCACGGCCGCTCTCCTCCTCTGGATCGAAACGTCGCACCCGCAGCGTAGACGGCTGCTCCGGACATCTCCCGAAGTCCGGACCAGAGAGTTCATCCAGGAATCACCTCAGTGACGCCTTCGTGTCGCCAGCGGTTCACCTCCTCTTCCTACTGTTCACCCATGGCGTCATGGATCATCGAGATCACCACGCCACCCTGGCGCACCCTCACCGCTCAGCGGTGCGGGTGGCCGGCAGGCCGGCACTCCGCCCGCCGAGGCTGCCGCGCAATGACGACCCTGCGTGTCCGACCCCCCCGGTGCGCAGGGTCGTCTTCCTCTCCCTGGTCACCGAGCGCCCAGCGCTCGCCGGGGAACAACGCGGGCGGAGCGTGGTGACGATACCGGAGGAGACCACGTCGGCGTCGCTCACCCGGCAGCCCACGATCCTGGTCGTCGACGACGAGGCCTCCTATCGCGACGCCCTCACCTCAGGCCTCTCGGGTGAGGGCTTCTCTGTGATCGTGGCCACCAATGCCCGCGAGGCGATCGCTGAGTTCGGCCGGATCTCCCCGGACCTCGTCCTGTTGGACGTGATGCTTCCCGATCGCTCGGGGACCGAGGTCTGCCGCGAGCTGCGCGCCGCCTCAAACGTGCCGATCATCATGGTCTCAGCCCGCAGCTCGGAGATCGACGTCGTCATTGGCCTCGAGCTGGGAGCCACCGACTACGTCGCCAAGCCCTACCGGATGCGAGAGCTGATCGCCCGCATCCGGGCCGTGCTCCGCCGGAGCCCCATCGAGATCGCCTCCGACGAGGTCATCGTCGCTGGACCGGTGCGCATGGACTCCTCTCGTCGAGAGGCCTACGTCAGGGGGGCCCTCATCGAGCTCTCCCGCAAGGAGTTCGATCTGCTGTGGCTCCTCGTGAGCCACGCCGGATCGGTGGTGACCAGGGAGACCTGCATCGATGCCCTGTGGTGGGGCCAGGACCTCCTCGACACCAGGACGCTCGACACCCACATCAAGCGGATCCGACCCAAGATCGAGCTCGACGCCGCCGCCCCGCGCCATCTGGTCACGATCCGCGGCGTGGGCTTCCGGTTCGACGCCTGAGCACCCCAAGCCATCCGCCGATAGGCTCGGTGAGCATGCAGCCCGGTGATCACGTCGACGACTTCACGCTTCCCGACCAGACGGGGACTCCGAGAGCTCTCTCTGCGCTCCTCGCCGAGGGACCCGTGGTCCTCTTCTTCTACCCGGCGGCCCTGACCACTGGGTGCACGAAGGAGAGCTGCCACTTCCGCGACCTCAAAGACGAGTTCGACGCCGTCGGGGCCCAGCGCGTGGGGATCTCCATGGACTCGGTCGACAAGCAGGCTGCCTTCGTCGCCAAGCACGACTTCGACTACCCCCTGCTCTCTGACATCGACGGGGTCGTGGCCCGCCAGTTCGGGGTGAAGCGCCGCTTCGATGTCCTGCGGACCAAGCGCGCCACCTTCGTCATCGACACCGATCAGACCCTCAGGGCCGTGATCCACTCAGAGACCTCGATGACGAAGCACGCCGACCTGGCGCTGGCGTCGCTCAAGGACGCCTGAGCTACTCGTCGTAGGGGTCGTCGTTATACGACACCAGGTGGCTCCCGGCGACGGTGGCACCTTCCTTCAGCTCGATCGCGTAGCCATGTCCGGGCTACGTCGCCTTGGCCTGCGCCTTGGCCGAGCGCTCATCGTCAGCCACCACGAAGACCGTCTCGTGGTCCTCGATCATCCGGCCCGGCACGCCACTCCCGCCGAGCAGCACGGCGAAGTGGGTGCTCATGAGCCCTCGGGGGCCGTCACCTCATCGGATCCGGCATCGGTCGATCTCGACCGGACCTTGACGTTGGCGCGGGAGGCCAGCTGTCCGCAGGCGGCGTCGATCTCACGTCCGCGGGTGGCTCGGATCGTGGTCGTCACCCCCCGTTCGTTGAGCTCGTCGACGAACTCGCGGACCCGGGCTGATGACGATCCCCGCACGAGGTAGCCGGGGGTCGGGTTGAGCGGGATCACGTTGACGTGGGCACGGAGGGGCCGGGCGTAGGCGGCGAGCTCCTTGATGTCGGTGTCGGTGTCGTTGACGCCCTCGATGAGCGCCCACTCGAACGAGAGGCGCCGGTGCGTGGTCTCGACGTACTCCTCCAAGGCGTCGGCCAGGACCCCGAGTGGGTAGCGCTTGTTGATCGGGACGAGAGCGTCTCGCCGCACGTCGTTGGCCGAGTGCAGGGAGACCGCCAGGCTCACGGGGAGCGCCTCGGCGGTGAGCCGCCGGATCCCGGGGACGATCCCGACGGTCGAGACGGTGAGGCGCCGAGCGGAGATCCCCAACGGCCCGTTGAGGCGGCGGACCGCCGCCATCACTCGGTCGTAGTTGGCCAGAGGCTCACCCATCCCCATGAAGACGACGTTCGAGACGCGCCGGGGCAGCGCGGCTCGGGCGGCGAGCACCACCTGCTCGACGATCTCACCGGTGCTCAGGTGCCGGCGGAAACCGCTCTGGCCGGTGGCGCAGAAGCTGCACGCCATGGCGCATCCCGCCTGGGTCGAGATGCAGACCGTCACCCGGTTTCGGTAGGCCATGAGCACGGTCTCGATGACCGCCCCGTCCTCGAGAGCGAACGCCCACTTGATCGTCTCGCCGTCATCGCTCACCGAGCGGGTCTGCTCGGTGAGCGCACTCGGGAGGACCTCGGTGAGACGGCCGCGGAGGGCTGCGGGGAGGTCGGTCATCTCCTCGGGGGTGCGAAGACCCTTGTGGAGGCCGTCGAAGACCTGCCGCGACCGATACGCCGGCTGATCCTCGAGGAGGGCAGCGAGGTCATCGGGTTCGAGGTCGTAGCGCGATTGCATGCTCCTACGCTAGGGCGACCGCGCCAGACAGCCGGCTGCCCCCATCCGTGATTGACTTAGCTTCGGCCGATCCAGACGGATCGGCCACGTCTCGAACGAGGAAAGGCACACACCTCCATGGAGCTCAAGGGAACCTCTGCCATCGTCACCGGGGGGGCATCGGGACTCGGCGAATCGACCGCCCGCGCCCTTGCCAACCGAGGCGTGTTCGTCGTCGTCGCTGACCTCAACGCAGAGGCCGGC
>JADGOD010000009.1 GCA_017883125.1 Acidimicrobiales bacterium | reverse complement strand
TGATCACTCCGGCCGCCCCGGCCAGGGCGAGCTGGTTGGCGTTGTCGAACCACGCTCCCTTGGGCTGTCCCGTCGTCCCAGAGGTCCAGATGATCACCACGGGGTCTGCGGCGCTCCCGCGATAGCTCGGCGCCGCAGCGGTCGCCCTGGACTTCCACAGCTCGGTGACCCGCTCCGCCGAGATCGCCGGGATGGCCACCGGGAGACCGTGGCCCAGCAGGGCCGGGTCGCGGACGACGAGGGCAGGCTGGGCTTGGGTGCAGATGGCGTCGAGCTCTCGGGGTCCGAGGCGAGGGTTGAGGCCTGTGGCGATCGCCCCGAGGCGAAAGGCGGCCGCACAGGCGATGGCGTACTCGATAGAGGCGGGGAGGTGGAGGGCGACGACGTCCCCGACGCCGACGCCGGATGCTGCCATCTCGGCGGCCAGAGCGTCCGCGCTGCGGAGCCACTCGGCGAAGCTCAGCCGCTCGTCGCCATCGACGTAGGCGTCGAGATCACCGAACTGCTCTGCGGCGGCGGCCAGGGCGTCGGCGAGTGTGGAGAACTCTCCGGCGAGCGGCCATTCCCCCGGTGGCATCGAGCTCCCCGTCTCTCAGATCGCCTGGGGGAGGTCGATGAGCCGGTCGAGCTCGGCGTACTTGTCACCCAGCTGGCGGTCGAGCACATGGGATCTCTTCAGGAAGAGGTTCGCGTCGCACTCGAAGGTGTAGCCCATCCCTCCGTGGATCTGGATGTTGGCGCGCGCCCCCTCGAGTGCCGCATCGGTGGCGACGATGCGGGCAGCAGATGCCTGGAAGGCAGCATCCCCGCGCCCCTCATCCACGCTGACGGCGGCGAAGAAGACCTGAGCGGCGGCGGCCTCGGCGAGGATCGCCATGTCGGCGCAGCGGTGCTTGACCGCCTGGTTCACCCCGATGGGTCGGCCGAACTGCTCACGGACCTTGGCGTACTCGGTGGCCATGTCCCGGACGGCTTCGGCAACCCCGGCCAGCGTGGCGGCGATCAGGATCGTCCCGCGCTCGAAGAGGAGGTCGTCACCGGCGGGGCGGTAGAGGGCGGCACCGGCGCCTGAGAGATCGACGGTGGCCAGGTGCACCGACGGGTCGATGCAGGCCGTGGGCTGGAGCGAGCCGAGGTCTTCGGCCGCCACGAGTGCCGCTCCCCGTGGGGTGACGATGAGGACGTACTCAGCGTCCTGGCCGTCGAACAGGTCGAAGGAGCCCGAGATCGATGCTCCGGCCGCGGAGTCCGGGTTCCGAGGCTCGGCCAGCGCGACGAGGGTCCTACCGGCGGCGATCGATCCGGCGAGCTGGCTCTGGCCGCCCAGCGCGGCGAGGCGCGCCGACAGGGTGCTGGCGAGGAACGGACCGGGTGGTATCTGCCGGCCGATCTCACGGAAGAGGATCGCCTCCTCGGCCAGGCCGTAGCCGACGCCACCGAGGCCCTCGTCGAGCCCGAGGCTGAACCACCCGAGCTCCCCGTAGCGGGCCCAGGTCTCTCTGTTGATCGGGGTGGGCGTCCTGCGGACGTCGATCGTGTCGTTGCCGAGGTCGTCGGTCAGCAGAGAGGCGACCGTCGAGGCGATCTCTTGCTGCTCGTCGCTGAGAAGAAGGTCCATGGTGGTGTTGTCCTTGTGATGAGGTCGCTCAGCGGGGAAGGCCGAGGACGCGATCGCCGATGATGTTGCGTTGGATCTCGGAGGTACCCCCGCCGATCGAGGCCGCGTAGCTGCGCAGGTACTCCTGGACCCAGCTGTGGAGCTGGGAGCGAGACCTGAAGTTCAGAGCGTCGTGACCGAGCACGTCGATCGCCAGGCGACCGACCCGCTGGCTCAGGTCGGAGTAGCGGAGCTTGGAGATCGATCCCTCTGGACCGGGGGTCCCGTACTTGGCACCTCGGGATATCGACAGGTACGTCATCGCCCGGAGCGCAGCGACGTCGGCTCGGGTCTGGGCCAGATGCCGGGAGATCTCGTCGTCGGCGATGGCCGGTCGGCGGCCGTCAGGCCCGGTGTGGGTGCGTGCGACGTCGATCAGCTCTTCGACGACCTGGGCGAGAGCGACCTGGGAGAGCATGAAGGCGGTCCCGCGCTCGAAGCTCAGGGTTGACATGGCCACGTTCCACCCGTCGTTGAGCCGGCCGACGACGGAGGTGAGGGGGAAGCGGGCCTCATCGTAGAAGACCTCGCAGAAGTCTGCGTCTCCGGCCATGGTCTCGATCGGACGGACCTCGATTCCCGGAGCGCTCATGTCGCCGATGATCCAGGTGATCCCCTTGTGCTTGGACCCGCTGGCATCGGTTCGGACCAGGAGCTCTTGGTACTGCGCCTTATCGCCGAAGCTCGTCCAGATCTTCTGGCCGGTCACGGCCAGCTCGTCGCCGTCGATGATGCCGCGGGTCGAGAGCGACGCCAGGTCCGATCCGGACCCCGGCTCGGAGAACCCCTGGCACCAGATGACGTCGCCGCGGAGGATCTTGGGCAGGTGGAAGCTCTTCTGCTCGTCGGTGCCGCTGGCGATCAGCGTCGGTCCGGCGTGGTTGATCCCTACGAAGCAGGTGTCGATCCCGGGGATGCCGGCGCGGCCGCACTCCTCGAACCAGACCAGCTGCTGGGTGAGCGACGCGCCTCGTCCGCCGTACTCCGCAGGCCAGGAGATCCCGGCATACCCGCCGGCCCACTGGATCTTCTGCCAGTTGATGTCGTACTCGGTCAGGGCCTTGCGATCGTTCTGGGGACGATCCTTCGGAGCGTTCTCCTCCAACCACGTCCGCACCTCTTCACGGAACGAGAGGTCTGCGACTGAGAACTGGAGATCCACCGTGAGCTTCCCTCTGTTGGCGTGTCATGGGGCGAGCGAGGTCGCCCTGCGAGGTTAGTTCGCCTCAAGGAATGCGGACGAGGCCTACTGGCCGGTGAAGTTCGGCGGCCGACCCTCGATGAAGGACATCACGCCCTCTTTGCGGTCCTGGGTGGTGGAGATCAGCGCCGTGGCGGCCTGCTCCTCCTCGAACGATGTGGCCATGTCGACCGACAGCGACCGCCGGTACAGCCGCTTGGTGAGCCCCAGGGTGCGGGTGGGTCCCTGGGCGAGGCGCTGGGCCAGCTCGAGCGCCGTGCTGAGCACCTCGTCGCCCTCGACGCAGCGGTTGATCACCCCCCACTCAAAGAGGGTCTCGGAGGTCATCGGATCGCTGAGGAGGGCGATCTCGTTGAGCCGGTGGAACGGGATGATCCGGGGGAGGAAGTAGGGGTCTCCGGCGTGGGGCACCATGCCTCGACGGGAGAAGACGTGGGTCCAGCGAGCAGCCTTGTCGGCGACGACGAGATCGGCGATGAGGGCCATGGTCCAGCCCGCCCCGGCGACCGTCCCGTTCACCGCGCTCACGACTGGCCGCTCGACCTCCCAGAGGGCTTTGAACAAGGCCCGATACGCGTCGGTCGAGAACCGGTAGTCCAGAGGGCCCTTGGGCACCGAGTTGGGGTCGCTCACCGCATCGGCCCCGGTGCAGAAGTCCCGCCCCGTGCCGGTGATCACGATGGCTCTGATCTCCGGATCGTGGTTGGCCCCTTCGATGAACTCGGTGAGGGCCACGGCCGTCTCCTGGTCGATGGCATTGCGCCGCTCGGCCCGCTCGAAGTGGACGATCCGGACGCCGCCGTCGCGTTCGATCCGCAGGGCAGTCTCTGAGCTCATGGGTTCCCCTCCTCGAGAAATGGGTCGACTGCCGATCCCAGAGTCCTCCGCGATCACCTCGTTGCTCATCGCCCCGTGCTTCGAGCATACCGAGGCCGAGGGTTCGGCCCCGGCGGAGAACACCCCGTGGACCATTCGTCATCTGAGGTGCAAGAGTGTTGCCCATGGCTGACAACTACCGGTTCGAGAGCACCGAGGGAATCCTCACCCTGACCTTCACCAGGGATCAGAAGTTCAACGCCGTGGCAAAGGACATGGTCGATGCCCTCGAAGCGGCCGTCGACCAGCTCGCCGACGACCCCGATGCACGCGTTCTGGTCATCACGGCCGAGGGGCGGTTCTTCACCGCCGGGATGGACATCGGCGACTTGGAGATCCAGCGGCCCAAGTCCGGGATCGCCGAGCGCCACCGGTATCGAAGGCTTCATGACATCTTCGATCACATGGAGTCCGTCGAGAAGCCGGTGATCCTCGCCGCACAGGGGCCGTGCCTCGGCGTCGGCGTCGAGATGGCGTCATCAGTCGACTTCCGGTTCGCGTCGCAACGCTCCCACTTCGCGCTTCCCGAGCTCCCCAACCTGGCCTGCATCCCAGGCTCAGGCGGCGTGAGCCGATTCACACGGATCGTCGGCCCTCACTGGGCCCGCTGGGTCGTGATGGCCGGCAAGACGGTCCCTGCAGAACAGGCCAAGACCATCGGGTTCGTCCACGAGGTGTTCGAAGACGACGTCTTCGCCGAGTCGGTCCGGGCGTTCGCACGCGAGCTCTGCGGATTCTCGAGGGAGGCACTCGGTCTGGCCAAGATCGCCATCGACACCGCGGCCTCGGCGGACAAGATCACGGCTCGCAACGTCGACCGGATGGCGAACACCATGCTGTTCAACACTGAGGAGCACGCCAACTCTGTCGCTGCCTTCAACAGGCGGTCGGAGTCGAAGAAGGGCTGATCTCGATGATCGAGAGCGATCTCTGGGGGCTTCTCGAAGCGCGAGCAGCACAGACCCCGGACGCGATCTTCGGGTTGGACGAGCGTGAGCACGTCTGGACGTTCGCTGAGCTCAAGGACCAGGCCCTCGCGGTCGCCGGCGGGCTCTCTGGCCTCGGCATCGGCCCGCGGTCCATGGTCTCCTGGCAGCTGCCCAACTGGCTCGAGGCGATATCGCTGAGCCTGGCGCTGAGCTACCTGCGATCCGGGCAGAACCCGCTCATCCCGATCCTCCGCCACCGAGAGGTCTCGTTCATCACCTCTCAGGCCACATCAGACCTCCTGGTGACCCCCTCGGTGTTCCGGGGCTTCGACTTCGCCGCCCTGGCCCACGGGGTGGCGGGCGAGAGGGCCGGTCTCGGGGTCCTCGTCGTCGATGGCTCCCTGCCTCAGGGAGAGATCGTCGAGCGCCCCGCGCCCCTCGACGACGGTGAGGCGCCCTGGTACTTCTACACCTCGGGCACCACGGCGGACCCCAAGGGGGCCATGCACACCGATGCCACGTTGACCGCTGCCGTGCACGGCCTCATCGGGGCGTTCGAGCTCTCCTCAGACGACCGGGTGGCGCTGATACTCCCCCTGACCCACGTCGGTGGCATCATCCTCCTGATCGCGGCGCTCCAGAGCGGCTGCGCCCTCGTGCTCGCCGAGACGTTCGATCCCGAGGGGACCACCCGCCAGCTGCGCGACCAGCACGCCACGCTGCTCCCGGGCTCCCCGCCCTTCGTCCAGGCCTTCTTGGACTTCCAGGATCGTCATCCCGAGTGCGCCCCGCTCTTCCCCTCCGGTCGGGTGATGATGCACGGAGGGTCACCGAAGCCCCCGACGCTCCACTTCGTCGTCAGGGAGCGCTTCGGGACGGCGGGGGTGGTCTCCGGCTACGGCATGACCGAGTGCCCGATGGCGATCTGGGCCTCGCCCAACGATCCTGACCAGAAGATCGCCACCACCGAGGGCCGCCCGGTGCAGGGCGTTGAGCTCCGCATCGTGGGACCGGACGAGAGCGATGTGCCCGCCGGCGAGGAGGGCGAGGTCCGGCTCCGGGGCCCCCAGATGATGAAGGGCTACGTCGATGCGTCCCTCGACGCCGAAGCCTTCGACGAGCGGGGCTTCCTCAGGTCCGGCGATCTCGGTCGAGTCGACCCCGAGGGGTTCCTCACGATCACGGGTCGGCTCAAGGAGATCATCATCCGCAACATGGAGAACATCTCGGCCACCGAGCTCGAAGGGCTGCTGTACGACCACCCGAAGGTCGTCGAGGTCGCCGTCATCGGCTTGCCGAACGAGCGGCTGGGCGAGCACGCCTGCGCGGTCGTGGTGCCCGCTGATCCCGAGAATCCTCCGACCCTGGCCGAGCTGACCGAGCACCTCCTGGCCAAGGGGCTCAGCGAGCGCAAGCTCCCCGAGCAGCTCGCCCTCGTCAGCGCCCTTCCCCGGAACGCCATGGAGAAGGTCCAGAAGAACGTCCTGCGCGAGTCGATCGCGTCGGATCCCGCCCGCTAGGAGCGCTCGACGGGCCTCGGCGCGTCGGCCTTCCGAGATCGCGTCACGACCGCGGACAGCAACGAGCCCGGCCGCAGGGGCCGGGCTCGTTGCACGTCTTGTGGTGGGTGTCTCAGCCCTTGTTGCCTGCGGCGGCGACGGTGGCGAGTCGGCTCGACTGGGATGCTCCGTCGGCATCGGCCTTCCGGCGACCCATGCTCTTGATCTCGACGTCGACGTCCACCGCCTCCGCCCGCAGCGCTCCGACCGTGCACTGCTCGCGGGGTCGGATCGAGAACGGGTCGAAGTCGTAGCACTTCATGGCGTTGAGGTGCGTGATCTTGTTGATGTCCTCGTCGGAGACGCCATCAAAGCTCTTGAAGAGCATCTCGGGAGCCTGTGGCCACGTCGAGTCCGAGTGCGGGTAGTCCAGCTCCCACATGATCTTGTCGATGCCGACCAGGTCACGGACCCGTACGCCGACGGGGTCGTCGATGAAGCAGGTCCACATCTGCTCGTGGAAGATCTGGCTTGGCCGGCGTCCTCCGAGGTCGGTGTGGGTCCACGCGTTGTGGTGGTCGAAGACGTAGTCGGCGCGCTCGATGACGTACGGCACCCAGCCGTTGCCGCCCTCGGAGATCGCCAGCTGGACGTCGGGGAATTTCTGGAGGACCCTCGAGTACATGAGGTCGGTGACGGCCAGCATCGAGTTCACCGGGGTCAGGGCGATCATGACCTCTGGCGGTGCGCCGGGAGAGGTGATGTGCATCGAGGACGAGGAGCCGATGTGGAGGCACACGACCACGCCGGTCTCCGTGCAGGCCTTGAAGAACGGGTCCCAGTAGTCGGAGTGGTAGTCGGGGAGGCCCAGCTTCGACGGGCTCTCCGAGAAGGTCACCGCGCGGCACCCGAGGGCGGCGATCCGCCTGACCTCGGCTGCCGCCAGATCGGCGTCCCACAGCACGGGCAGCGAGATCGGGATGAGGCGGTCCGGGTGGGCGCTTGCCCACTCGGTGATGTGCCAGTCGTTGTAGGCACGCACGCAGGCCAGTGCCAGGTCCTTGTCGGTGGCCCGGAGGAAGAGCTGGCCACAGAAGTGCGGGAAGGTGGGGAAGTTGATGCCGGCGAGAACGCCGCTCGCGCTCATGTCGCGCACCCGCTCGTCGGCGTCGAAGCAGCCGCGTCGCATCTGAGCGAACTCGGTGGGGTCGAGGCCGTACTCGTCAGGAGGGCACCCGGCGACGGCGTTGAGACCCACGTTCGGGGCGTAGCCGTCCTCGAACTTCCAGAGATCGCCCCCATCGACCTGCTTCTCGATGCGAGGGGCACGGTCACGGTACTTCTCTGGGATGTGAGCGTCGAACATGTTCGGTGGCTCGATCACGTGGTCGTCCACGCTGATGAGGATCATGTCAGCAATTTCCATTGATGCTCCTTGCCGTTCGAACACCTCGATCCGCGCCGGAGCGGACGAAATGAAGGTCTCTGATTGACACTCTGCCGGTTCGCGGGGCGCTCGTCAACATCGCCGTGAGCGTCCGGCGCTGCGTGGCTCAGCGCGGAAGGCCGAGGCCGTGCTCGGCCAGGATGTTCCGGTTGATCTGGGTGGTGCCGCCGGCGATGCTCGTCGATTGCGATGCAGAGAGGTTCTTCGCCCACGGGCCGCTGAGCGCCTCGAGACCGAGGACGTCGATCGCCAGCTCTGCGAGGTCTTGGTCCGCTCCGGCCCACATCAGCTTGGCGGCGCTTCCCATCACCACCGATGGCTGCCGGCCGAGACCGATGGCCTCGAGCTCACGGGTCGTCGAGTACCGCATGCAGGCGATCTCGATGTAGATCTTGACGATCCGATCACGCAGGACTGGGTCATCGAGGGTATCTCGACCCTCGGCGTCGACGAGGAGCTGCTCGAGGCGGTTGCTCAGGCCCAGGTGGAACTGCGCCACGCCAGCTCGCTCGAAGCTCAACGTGGTCATCGCCACCCGCCACCCTTCGTTCAGGGTGCCAAGAAGGCTCTCGGCGGGGACCTCTACGTCGGTGAAGAAGACCTCGGCGAACGGGTAGTCACCGGTCATGGTGCGCAACGGGCGAGCCTCGATGCCAGGGGTCTTCATGTCGATGAGCAGGCAGCTGATTCCCTTGTGCTTGGGGGCGCCGGGGTCGGTGCGGACATAGAGCTGGCAGTGGTCCGCGTACTGCCCGAGGCTGTTCCAGGTCTTCTGGCCGTTGATGATGAAGGTGTCGCCGCGGAGCTCTGCTCGGGTCCTGAGCGAGGCGAGGTCCGAACCGGCGTCGGGCTCCGACATCCCCTGGCTCCAGATCTTGTCGCCCCGCAGCATTGGAGCGAGGTAGCGATCCTTCTGAGCCTGGGTCCCCACTGTCATGATGGCGGGGCCGATGTTGGCCACCCCGATCATGTTGACGACGCCCGGGGCCCGGGCGGCGGTCATCTCCTCGCGCCACGCCAGCTGCTGGCCGATCGAGGCATCCCGGCCGCCGAACTCCTTGGGCCACGCCGGTGCCGCCCATCCGGCGTCGGCCAGCGTGGCGTTCCAGGCCCGCAGGACGGCGAGGTTGTCGCCGTCCTCCACGGGCTTGCGACCCGCCATGATGACCTCGTCGGTCAGCTCGGAGGCCAGCCAGGCCAGCAGCTCGGCCCGGAACGAGGCGACCTGCGCGTCCTCGGCCTCGTGGACCGATGCAGACTCCTGGTGGTTCGCGTCAATGCTCATTTCACCTCGATGTCGTAGATTCCGAGGAGAGGACCCAGCCAGGGCCCTCTCTATTCGACCGACAGGCAGTTCTCCGGGCACGACGCCACGGCCAGACGGGCCTTGTCCTCGAGCGCTCCTGGTACCTCAGGAAGCAGCAGGACGCTGTGGCCCCAGTCGTCACAGTCGAAGAGCTCGGGGGCCAACGCGTAGCAGCGGCCATGACCGGTGCATCGTTCCTGATCGATGATCAACTTCATCTCAAGAGCATAACGCCACCGAGATCGTCGCCACCGAGCTGGGCTCATCGGGACCGGACGCTGATACGCTCCGGAGAGCTGTCCGTCGATCAATCGCGATCGATGCCTCTGCAGCTGGAAGCCGTCGGGCCATGACGTCCGCGAACCAACAAGGAGCTCCTATGCCAGAAGCCGTGATCGTCTCCGCCTGCCGCACCGCTGTGGGCTCCGCCTTCAAGGGCACCCTGACCGAGACCGAGCCCTCCGAGCTGGCGCGTGCCGTCGTGGAAGAGTCGATGCGTCGCACCGGGATCGCCCCCGAGGACATCGATGACCTGATCTTGGGCGAGTCGATGTACGGCGGAGGCGTCCTCGCACGCTTTGTGGCCGTCGAGGCTGGCCTTGAGACCGTCCCGGGTCTCGCTCACAACCGCCACTGCGCATCGGGCCTCGCTGCGGTCCAGACAGCCGCTGCGTCGATCATGGCCGGCATGGACAAGGTGGTCATCGCCGGTGGGGCGCAATCGTCGTCGCTGGCGCCCAGGATGAGCCACCGCATCGCCGGGACCCAGGAGTGGGACGAGGAGTGGATGTCGCCGTCGCACCCCGACCGCCCCGATGCCCCGTGCCGTGACATGTCGATCACCGTCGGCTGGAACGCCGCCCGGTCGGTCGGTGCCACCCGCGAGGACCTCGACGCCTGGGCCAAGCGCTCCCACGACCGTGCCATCGCCGCCATCGACGCCGGGCAGTTCGTCGAAGAGATCGTTCCGATCACCGTCACGACCCGTGACGGAAGCACCGTGGTCTTCGACACCGATGAGCATCCCCGCCGTGGCTCGACGATGGAGAAGCTCAGCTCCCTCAAGCCGATCCGCCCTGAGATCCCGGACTTCTCCATCACGGCGGGCAATGCCTCGGGGGTCAACGATGCAGCATCGGTTGTCGTGGTCACCTCAGACGAGTACGCCGCCGAGCACGGCCTCAAGCCGCTGGCCAAGGTCCTCTCGTGGGCCTCGGTGGGCGTCGACCCTTACGACACCGGGCTCGCCCCGACGGTCGCCATCCCCAAGGCGCTGGCCAAGGCAGGCCTCACGGTCGCCGATGTCGACCTCTTCGAGGTGAATGAGGCGTTCGCGTCCGTTCCGGTCGCTGTCGAGCGCATCCTCGGCGTCGACGGCGAGAAGATCAACGTCTCTGGCAGCGGCTGCAGCCTCGGACACCC
>JADGOD010000008.1 GCA_017883125.1 Acidimicrobiales bacterium | reverse complement strand
TACCTCGCCCAGCCCCAAAGGGAGCTCATGAAGACATCGCCCCGACGTCGCATCTCGTCCGTCATCCCGGGCGCCGCCCGCGCCTGGTCGGGCGTTGCTCTCGGCGCCACTGGAGCCACGTTCGTCGCCTCGGCGGCCGCTGCGGCCCCTTCTCCCGGCAGCAGCGAGACCGCAACCGCTGCGGGGACTGCCATCGGGCCCCTGATCGTCGTTGCCGTGGTCCTCTTGGTCCTGGGAGGGCTGCTGGTCGTCGTGACCAAGGGTCGTCCCGCGGGAAGAGGTCGGCATGCACCTCGGAGCGCCCAAGGAGCCTCTCTCGGCGAGGTGGGCTTCCTGGCGCTGTCCCCCGACGAAGCGCCGGGTGAGACTCTCACTCCTGCAGATGAGCTCCGGGGGAGAGACTCGAACTCTCAACCACACGATTAACAGTCGCGTGCTCTGCCATTGAGCTACCCCGGATCAATCGGAACCGGAAGGGACGTTAGCAGCCCCATCTCGACCCCCCCGTCGAAGGGGCCCGTTCCTACTCTTCGCCGTCGAGGAAGCCGCGAAGCTGGATCGATCGCTCCGGTCGTCGGAGCTTGGCGATCGTCTTAACCTCGATCTGGCGGACTCGCTCACGGGTGATGCCGAAGTGGCGACCCACCTCGTAGAGGGTCGCCACCTTGCCGTCCTCGAGCCCGAATCGGAGGCTCACCACCTCACGCTCACGTTCATCGAGCTGCCCAAGCACCTCGCGGATGGCGTCGTGGAGAAGGTGCTTCGCCGCGGTGGCGTCGGGAGAGGCCATTCCATGGTCTTGGATCGTGTCCGAGAGCATGAAGTCGTCATCGTCCCCCATCGGCTGCTCCAGGGAGATCGTGTCTTGATTGAGCCGTAGGAGCTCTCTGACCTTGTCGGGCTCCATACCGAGATGAGCAGCGATCTCGTCAGGCCCGACCTCCCGGCAGAGATCCTGGGTCATCTGACGCTGCGTGGCCACGACGGTGTTGATCGTCTCGACCAGATGGACCGGGATCCGGATCGTGCGAGCCTGATCCGCGATGGCCCGGGTGATCGCCTGACGGATCCACCAGGTGGCGTAGGTGGAGAACTTGAAGCCCTTGTGCGGGTCGAACTTCTCGACCGCCCGCATGAGCCCCAGGTTCCCCTCCTGGATGAGGTCGAGGAACGCCACTCCCCGGTTCCGATGCCGCTTCGCGATGGAGACCACCAGACGGAGGTTCGCTTCGATCAGCCGGTCCTTCGCGGCATCACCCTGACGCATCAGCTGACGGAGGTTCCTGACCTGTCGAGCACTCACCGCATCGGAGGCGGGCCCGTCACCGGCGACCGCCGCCTCGTGACGAGCGAGACGTTCTGCCGCCGCCTGGCCCGCCTCGTACGTCGTTGCCAGGTCGAACTCCTCGGTTCCGTCCAAGAGCGGGACGTGCCCGATCTCGGAGAGATACGCCTGGATGGCGTCGTCAGATGACGAGGCTGTCCGGCGTCCCGAGGTCCGACGATCCAACTCGCGGCTCGGTCGGCGCGTCTTTGCTTCCTCGTCGTGACGAGCGGAGGCTTCGCTCTTGGCGTCTTCGACGAAGACGAGGCCTGCCTCCTTGATTCGACGGACCAGCTCTGCGATCAGCGGCTCGGAGAGCTCAGTGTGACGGATCATCTCGATCAAGTTGCCCTGGGTGACCTCTCCGCCGTGAGGGATCGATCGTATGAGACGGTGCAGCTCGCGCTCGACATCGTCACCGAGCACGACGCCGATCGGAGCTGCGGTCGGCTCAACTCGCCCTCCAGCCTCCAGCGTCATGATGCTCCCCTCCGCCCAGAGAGCCAACCTACCAACGCCCGCTCCGCCATGGGTCCCTCCCCCGGATCGTCCAGCGCCTCGAGCCAGGCGTGGACTTGGGTGACCTGGAGGGTCCCTTCTGAGACCGCTACCGTCTTCTGCCGCAATTCGGCCTGAAGGTCTGCGATTCCCTGGCGGACGGCCGCCCTGAGGAGCTGAGCGATCACGGGAGCAACCGGGTCGGCGGTGGTGGTCGGTGCGATGAGGGGTTCTTCGACCGCCACCCTCCGAAGCAGCGCAGACGCGGCTGCCGGGGCGTTCTCGATCGCCTCAGCAAGGCTCGTCGCCGCCAAGAGGGCCTCGAAGGCGCTTCGCTGGTCACGGTTGCGGAAGAGGAACGGCTCGAGACGGTTGGCGACGAGCTCTGGTCGGTGCACCGCGAACCGAAGAGCCTCAAGACCAGGACGGTCGGCCACCTCCGCCGGCGCAGCGAGGTCCATGTCTTCGGGCGGACCCTCGTCGTCGTCGAGCGGTGGGGGCATGTCTTCGGGGCGGCTCCTGCTTCGCTCCGGGGACCGCGGTCGCTCGCCGGCCACATGCTGGGCCAGCCGGTCCCGAACCAGCTGGGGATCGAGGTGGCAGCGATCAGCCACGGAGACGAGATACTGATCCCGCACGAGCGGGTTCGGGTGCTCAGCGACGACAGCGAGCGCCTCTTCTGCTGCCCGTGCCCGGCCTTCGGCCGTGCTCATGTCCCCGAGCGACAGGGCCCGGTCGACGCGGAACTTCAAGAATGGCTTCGCGTTCTTCACCGCTTCCCGGAGTGCCTCTGGGTCCGACCGACCCAGCTCGGCCGGATCGGTTCCCATCGGGAGCTCGACGACAGCCACGTCAACCTCGTGCTTGCGCTCCCACTCGTAGACCCGACCCGTGGCGCTCTGGCCTGCAGCGTCGGCATCGTAGGCGAGCACGATCCGCTTGGCGAAGTTCCGCATCAAGGAGAAGTGCTCCTCACCGAGCGCCGTCCCACATGTTGCGACCGCCCTCGGCAGCCCCGCCTGGAAGAAGGCGATGACGTCGGTGTACCCCTCGCAGACGATGATCTCGCCGGTCTCGACAATCTGCTTCTTGGCCCAGTTCAGCCCGTAGAGCGTGCGTCGCTTGGAGTAGATCTCCGTCTCCGGAGAGTTCTTGTACTTCGGTTGGGGCCGGTCCGGAAGCGGCTGGCCTGGAACGGGGGGAAGGATTCTTCCTCCCATTGCGATCGGGTGTCCCGAGGAGTCACAGATCGGGAAGACCACACGTGCACGCAGGAAGTCCTGGGGACGCCCCCTCCGGTTGGTGAATCCAAGTCCCGCCCCTTCGAGGATGCGCTCGGGAACGCCCAGGTGCCGTGCGAGCTGATCCCAGTCGTCTGGTGCCCAGCCGAGTCTGAACTGGCGAACGAGCTCGCCGTCGTATCCCCGTGAGCGCAGGTAGATGCGCGCCGCTCCCCCGTCTGGCGACGTCAGAAGCCTCTGGTGGTAGAACTCGACGGCTCGCTCCATGGCGTCGAGCAGCAACGCTCGATCCCGGCGGTCCGGGCCTCCTTCATCTTCATGAAGGGTGATTCCCGCACGGTCAGCCAAGAGGCGGACGGCGTCGATGAAGTCGAGACCCTGGGTCTCTCGGACGAACGTGATCGCATCACCCGACTTCTGACAGCCGAAGCAGTAGTAGAGGCCCTCTTCCGCGTTCACGCTGAATGACGGCGACTTCTCAGAGTGGAAGGGGCAGAGTCCGCTCCATCGCCTTCCTGTCTTCTTGAGCGCGACCTGTTCGCTGATCAGCCCGACGATGTCGGTTGCCCCCCGAACCTGGGCGATCTCCTCTGCTGGGACTGCCACGAGTGGAACGGTACCGCGACAAGACGCCGAGGCGCGCCGAGGCTCCAGAGAGCCCTGGCGAGATCAGCGTGATGCCGGGGCGGCCTATGCCTTTCGAGCCGGTGCCTTCTTGGCGACGGTCTTCTTGGCCGGAGCCTTCTTGGCGACGGTCTTCTTGGCCGGCGTCGGTGCGTGGTTGAGAACCGCCTGGGCCGCCGCGAGGCGGGCAACAGGCACCCGGAACGGCGAGCAGCTCACGTAGTCGATGCCAGCTTCATAGAAGGTGTTGATGGACTCAGGATCGCCTCCGTGCTCGCCACAGACACCGGTCTTGAGACCCGGACGAGTCGCACGGCCCTTGGCGACGCCCATGCGAACGAGAGCGCCGACGCCGTCGGGGTCCACGACCTCAAACGGGTTCCGCTTGAGAAGGCCCAGCTCGAGGTAGGGGCCCATGATGCGGCCTTCGATGTCGTCGCGGCTGAACCCGAACGTCATCTGGGTCAGGTCGTTGGTCCCGAACGAGAAGAAGTCAGCGACTTCGGCGATCTGGTCGGCGACCAGAGCCGCTCGCGGCGTCTCGATCATGGTGCCGATAAGGACCTTCAGCGATCCACGCTTGGCGCCCTTCGCTCGGGAAGTAGTCCCAGCCACTTCCTTGATGGCGCCTTCGACCCAGCTCCGGGCCAGAGCAAGCTCTTCACGCGTGACCGTCAGCGGGATCATGATCTCGACGATCGGGTGACCACCCTTGGCCACGAGCTCTTGAGCCGCCTCCATCAATGCACGCACCTGCATGGCGTAGAGGCCAGGCTTCACGACACCGAGACGCACACCACGGGTGCCGAGCATCGGGTTGGCCTCTTCCCAATCCTTGGCCGCCTCGAAGAGCTGGCGCTCCCCTGCGGTGAGGCCCGTCGTCGCCTCCTTGACCGCCATCTCATGGGTGGAGGGAAGGAACTCGTGGAGAGGCGGGTCAAGAAGCCGGATCGTCACGGGAAGTCCGTCCATGGCGGCGAGGATCTCGAGGAAGTCCTCACGCTGGACCTGGCGGAGCTGCTCGAGGGCAGCGGTCTCCTCAGCCTCCGTCGACGCCAGGATCATCCGCCGGACGACCGGGAGCCGGTCCTCTCCGAGGAACATGTGCTCGGTCCGGCACAGGCCGATTCCCTCTGCGCCCATCGTCCGGGCGTTGATGGCATCAGGACCATTGTCGGCGTTCGCCCGCACGGTGAGATGGCCCTTGCGGATCCGATCGGCCCAGCCGAGCAGCACCTCGAACTCCTTGGGCGGCTTGGCCGAGGCCAGCTCGACCTTGCCGACCACGACGGCGCCTGCGGTGCCGTCGAGGGAGATCCAGTCGCCCTCGTGGACAGTGACATCACCGACGTTGAACTTCTGTCCGGAGATCTTGACAGCCTCCGCACCGACCACTGCCGGCTTTCCCCAGCCGCGTGCGACGACGGCGGCGTGGCTCACGAGACCGCCACGGGAGGTGAGGATTCCCTCGGCGGCGAGCATGCCGTGGACGTCTTCAGGCGACGTCTCGGACCGAACCAGGATGACAGCCTCTCCCCGCTCGGCGGCGGCGGCGGCATCATCGGCGGTGAAGTACACCTGACCGACCGCAGCACCCGGCGACGCGCCAAGGCCCTTGGCCAGGACGGTCTGACCTCCGCCCTTGAACTGCGGGTGCAGAACCTGAGAGAGGTGGTCTTCGGTGATCCGCTGGACGGCCTCAGGCTTCGTCAGCCGGATTGAACGCTCGGTCGTCATCTCCACGGCCATCCGCAGCGCCGCACGTCCGGTGCGCTTGCCGACGCGCGTCTGGAGCATCCAGAGCTTGCCCTGATCGATGGTGAACTCGGTGTCGCACATGTCCCGGTAGTGGTGCTCGAGGCGACCGAAGATGGCGATCAGCTCGGCGTGGAGCGTCGGGAACTTCCGCTTGAGCGCAGTCAGCGGCTCGGTGTTGCGGATACCGGCGACGACGTCTTCGCCCTGTGCGTTGACGAGGAAGTCTCCGTAGGGCTTGTTCTCCCCGGTTGCCGGGTTACGGGTGAACCCCACGCCGGTGCCCGAGTTGTTGTCCCGGTTTCCAAAGACCATGGCCTGGACGTTGACCGCCGTGCCGAGATCGTGAGGGATCCGCTCGCGATCGCGATACGCCAATGCACGAGGGCCGTTCCAGCTCCTGAACACGGCCTCGACGGCGCCACGTAGCTGGGCTGTCGGGTCCTGCGGGAAGGGCTTCCCGGTGTAGGTCTTGACGAGAGCCTTGTATTCCTCGACGAGGTCCTTCAGGATTGCCACTGGGACCTGAGCGTCCGACGTCGTGCCGGCCTTGGCCTTGGCCTCGTTGAACTTCTCATCGAACGGCTCGCCCGGGCAGTCGAGCACGATGCGTCCGTACATGGCGACGAAGCGGCGGTAGGAGTCATATGCGAAGCGCTCGTCGCGAGTCTGGTCAGCGAGACCGGCCACTGACTTGTCGTTGAGGCCGAGGTTCAAGACGGTGTCCATCATCCCGGGCATCGAGAACTTCGCGCCCGATCGCACCGAGACGAGGAGCGGGTCTGCGGCGTCTCCGAGCTTCTTGCCCATCGCCCGCTCGAGGCGGTTCCGGGCCGCGTTCATCTGCTTGTCGAGATCCTTGGGCCACCCGCCGAGCATGTAGGCCTGGCAAGCGTCAGTCGTGATCGTGAAGCCCGGAGGCACGGGAAGCTTGAGCACTGAGGTCATCTCGGCCAGGTTTGCGCCCTTGCCGCCAAGGAGATCCTTGAGCTCCATCGGGGCACGACGGTGCGAGTGGTCGAAGTCAAAGACGAATGGCATGAGGAATCTCTCTCGTTTGGTTAGTGGGAGGCACCACAAGACTAATCGGGCGCGACTCCCACCCTGAGTAACGACCCCCGTGCAGATCCAACTGAACGATCTTCGGCGCGCGGCCCCCCACGCAGCTTCGGTTGGCGCCCTACCAATCCCCCTAGGCCCCCCGTCATGGGCCGACCAGGGCATCGCTAATCTCGAAGAGATGTCCTCTCCTTTTGCCGTTGAGGCCCGCGGCCTGACGAAGTCCTTCTCGAACGGAACGATCAAGGCGCTCGACGCCTTCGACCTCGAGGTACCTGCCGGTCAGGTCGTCGGACTCCTGGGGCCCAATGGAGCGGGCAAGACAACCGCCGTCCGGATCCTGGCCACCATCCTCGGGCCCGACTCGGGCAGTGCGTCCATCATGGGCTACGACGTCGTCAAGCAAGCCAGCACCGTTCGCCAGCTGATCGGTCTTGCCGGCCAGTACGCAGCGGTCGATGAGAACCTCACGGGCACAGAGAACCTCACCATGGTCGGCCACCTCTGTCACCTGAAGAGGTCCACCGTCGCTCCCCGGGCCGCGGAGCTGCTCAGCCAGTTCGGGCTCTCTGCCGCTGCCGATCGACCGGTCAAGACCTACTCGGGCGGGATGCGGCGGCGCCTTGACCTAGCGGCCGCCCTCGTGGCCCGCCCGCCGGTCCTGTTCCTCGACGAGCCGACCACCGGGCTCGACCCCCAGAGCCGCCTCGGGCTGTGGGACGTGATCGAAGCCCTCGTCCAGGGTGGCACCACCGTGCTGCTCACGACGCAGTACCTCGAGGAGGCCGACCGCCTCGCCCAGAACATCGTGGTCATCGACCATGGCCGCGTGATCGCCAGTGGGTCGCCTGCCGGACTCAAGGCGGACTTGGGGGCAACCGTGCTCGAGCTCACCTTGGCCGACGAAGAGGCGGCCAATACTGCGGCCGGCCTCCTCCACGACCTGACGACCAAGACCGCTCACGTCGTTGGCGTCGCCGTGGAGCTCACCGTCGAGCAGGGACCCGAGATCGCCGCCGAGGCGATCCGGCGGATCGATGGCGCCGGTCTGGTCCTCGTTGGCCTCTCCCTCCGAGAGCCCAGCCTCGACGACGTCTTCTTGGAGCTGACCGGCCGACGGACTGACGTCGACACCGAAGCCGTCGCTGACGGCCAGAAGCCGAAGGGCCGTCGTTCGGCCAGGGAGTCCTCATGACCGATCTCGCACTCACCCCATCGGCGACCGGCCGTCTGCGCTGGGCGCTCTCCGACACCAGGTCCCTGACCTGGCGAAACCTGCTTCGGACGCTCAGGGTCCCTGAGGCGCTGTTCTTCTCGACCCTTCAGCCGATCATGTTCGTCCTGCTGTTCCGCTACGTCTTCGGCGGGGCGATCCCGATCACTGGGACCACCTACGTCAACTACCTGATGCCCGGGATCTTCGTCCAGACCGTCTGCTTCGGTGCGGTCTCGACGGCCATCGGTCTGGCCGAGGACCTCCAGAGCGGGCTCCTTGAGCGGTTCCGAGCGCTGCCAATGGCACGCTCCGCGGTCCTCGGGGGCCGCACCACCGCCGACGTGATCCGGAACGTCTTCGTGATCGCCTTGATGTCTGTGGTGGGCATCCTGGTCGGCTTTCGGCCGACATCGAACGTGGCGCAGTACCTCGTTGCGTGCCTCGTCATCCTGCTCTTCTCGTACTCGCTGATGTGGGGCTTCGCCTATATCGGCCTGACCGCCGCCAACGCCGAGACCGCCCAGCTCATGTCGTTCCCGATCCTCTTCCCCCTGACGTTCGCGTCGACAGCGTTTGTCCCTGTCGCCTCGATGCCGGGATGGCTGCAGGGCTTCGCCGCCAACCAGCCGGTCTCCGTCGCCGTCAACGCCGCTCGATCGCTGATGATCGGCGGCAACTACTACTCCTACGGAGCGGTCCTCAAGTCCGTGGCCTGGAGCGTCGGACTGCTCGTCGTCCTCGCGCCGATTGCCGTTCGGCGGTACCGACGACTCGCCTAGGACGCCAGCACGTCGGAGCTCAGTGAGCGGAGGTTCGACCGACCAGGGTGGCGAGCAGCTGATCGATCGGGATCCGCACCTGCTCGGTGGAGTCCCGGTCTCGCACCGTGACGGCCCGGTCTTCGAGCGTGTCGAAGTCGACCGTCACGCACCATGGGGTCCCGACCTCGTCCTGGCGACGGTAGCGACGCCCGATCGACTGGGTGACGTCGTAGTCGCACTGGAAATGCGGCTGGAGCAGGCCCAGGACCTCTCGAGCCACCGGCTCGAGCTCCGCCTTCTTCGACAGCGGCAGGACTGCGACCTGCGTCGGCGCGAGCCTCCAGTCGAGCCGGAGCACGGTGCGGGTCTCGCCGGCGATCTCGTCCTCGTCGTAGGCGGCGAGGAGGAACGCCATCATCGCTCGCGTGGCACCGGCCGCCGGCTCGATCACGTACGGCGTGTAGCGCTCGTTGGCTGCCTGGTCGAAGTACTCGAGCCTCTCCCCCGACGCCGCCGAGTGCGCCTTGAGGTCGTAGTCCGTCCTGTTCGCCACCCCTTCGAGCTCTCCCCATCCCCAGGGGAAGAGGAACTCGATGTCGGTGGTCCCCGCGGAGTAGTGGCTCAGCTCATCGGGGTCGTGGGGCCGGAGGCGCAGCATCGAGTCAGGGATCCCGAGATCCGTGTACCAGCTGAACCGCTCCGCCACCCAGTAGTCGAACCACGTGGAGGCCTCATCGGGCGGGACGAAGTACTCCATCTCCATCTGCTCGAACTCACGGGTCCGGAAGACGAAGTTCTGCGGGGTGATCTCGTTGCGGAAGGACTTGCCCACCTGGGCGATCCCGAAGGGGGGTCGCTTCCTGGTGGTCGTCAGGACGTTCATGAAGTTGGTGAACATCCCCTGGGCCGTCTCGGGGCGCAGGTAGGCCACGGAGCCCTCGTCCTCGACGGGCCCGGCGTTGGTCTTGAACATCAGCTGGAAGTCGCGGGCGTCGGTCAGGTCCTTCGAGCCGCAGTTCGGGCACGTCTCGCCGATCTGATCGGCCCGCCACCGCTCCTTGCACTTGCGGCAGTCCACCATGGGGTCCGAGAACGTCGTCAGGTGACCCGATGCCGCCCAGATCGCCGGAGGAGAGAGGATCGCCGCGTCCAGTCCGACGACGTCGTCACGCATCTGGACCATCGAGCGCCACCACTGGTTCTTCACGTTGCGAAGCAGCAGGACCCCGAGAGGTCCGTAGTCATAGGTGGAACGGAATCCTCCGTAGATCTCCGCCGAGGGGAAGACGAATCCCCGGCGCTTGGCCAGGTTGACGACCTTCTCGGTCAGTGCGGGATCGGGGGTGACGTCGAGGGGTTCACTCATGGCCTCAAAACCTACCCCCGTTACTCGGGGTCTCTGGAGAACGACCCCTCCTCGACGCTCAGACGGCGGATCATCTCGTCGGCGACCAACCGTCCCCGGCGGGTCAGGACGAGGCGATCGCCATGCTGGACCACGAACCCATCGAGCTCGTCGAGATCACGGAACGACCCGAGAGGGACGCCCTGGCTCGTGCGCAACGCCAGCGCCAGGCCCTCGAAGGCCCGCGACGCCTCGTCGAGGACCTCTTCGCCCGCCGTCGGGTCGCTCCCCTCCTCGACGCGCTCGATGTAGGTCTCAAGGTTGGCGATGTTCCACCACCGGCGAGCTGCCTGATGGCTGTGCGCGGCGGTGCCCAGACCGAGGTACTCGCCCTGGCGCCAGTACAGCTGGTTGTGGCGGCACTCATGTTCGGGAAGCGAGAAGTTCGACACCTCGTACCACGAGTAGCCGTAGCCCACGAGGAGCTCATCGAGCAGCTCGTAGCGGTGCGCAAGGACGTCGTCGTCGGGATGGCGCGCCGGGTCCCGGCTCAACGGCGTCCCCTTCTCGACGGTCAGGAGGTAGGCGCTCAGGTGTGGTGGAGCACCTTGGTGCCCCAGGAGGTCGTTGACGGTAGCGATGAGGTCTTCGTCACGCTCTTCGTTCGATCCGACGATCAGGTCCATCGACCAGGTCGATACTCCGCTCGACGCCACGGCCTCGGCGATGGCGGCGACGCTCTCGCCGCGATGGGTTCGCCCGATCCCAGAGAGCACATGGGGAGCCGTCGATTGGATGCCGATGCTGAACCGGTTGACGCCGTGGGCGACCAGGCGGCCAAGCGTGTCGGCGTCGGCGTCTTCGGGGTTCACCTCGACGGTGACCTCGCAGCCCTCGGCGCGGTCTATCTCGCCGAGGACCGATCCCAGCAGATCCGGATCCAGCCGCGAGGGGGTCCCCCCTCCGAAGAAGACAGACGTCGCCGGCCGCACCCGGCCCTCGCCCTGCGAGCGCTCGTACTCCGAGCGGAGCGAGTCGACGTACCGGGCGTGCAGGTCATCGACGCCCACGTAGGTCACGAACGCGCAGTAGTCGCAGCGCTGCGCACAGAACGGTATGTGCACGTAGACGCCGAAGGGCTCGCCCGTCACGAACCGGCCCGACATCCATCGCGGGACTCGGCGTACCTCCGCAGCGCCTCGTCGACGATGAACAGCGGGACGGCCCCATCAGGTCCCCCGCGTCGAGCTGCCTCGTGGAAGGCGAGGTGGTCCCCGAGCCGGAGTTCTCGCCGGACCCAGAGCACGGGAGGAGCCATCGAACGGAGCCTCTGGATCAGATGCCGGCGACGGATCGCACGGAGCGCAGGCGCCGGTCAAGGTGGATCTCGATGGCTTCGGTGGCCAGGATCGAGACCTCGTCCGATCCAGCCGGAGGCTCGCCGGCGAGAACCGCGCCGAGGTCTCCCCTGAGGATCCGGCGCAGCAGGACAAGCGCATCGGCGGAGAGCGGCCGGCCGCGACGACACGAGCGGCAGAGCGTCCCGCCCTGGCTGAGGTCGAAGGCCACCAGCTCGACCCCGTCTGCGCCGCACGAGGCGCAGACGTCGAGGACGGGCATCGTCCCCTCGAGCTCGAGGGCGCGCAGGAAGAACGAAGGTGCCACCAACGTCGGGTTCCGCGTCGCGTCGTCGAGGACCCGGAGGGCTCGGACCAGCGTCTCGAGGATCGCGGGGTCAGGGTGGCCCTCCTGGGAGACCTGATCGACGACCTCGAGCATGGCCATCCCGGCAGTCATCCGGTCGAGGTCCTCGCGGATCTTCCAGTGCTGCTCGATGACCTCGACCTGGTTCACCGTGTCGAGATCGCCACGGCCGCGCCAGAGGAGCAGCGCGACGTGGGTGAGGGGCTCGAGCCTCGAGCCGAACTTCGAGCCGGTCTTGCGGACGCCTTTGGCCACGGCGCGGACCTTGCCGTGCTCCTTGGTGAGGGCGACCACGATCCGATCCGCCTCACCGAGACGGTAGGTGCGAAGGATCACCCCGTCATCTCGGATGAGGCTCACGGAGTGTCGTCTTCGTCGGGGTGTCGATCGGGCCGGTTGAACTCCTGGGGCTTGCGCTTGATCCCCAGGTAGTCGTTGAGGTAGTTCCCTCCGGCTACCAGGACCACCAGGGCGGCCAGAGCGATGAGCGGGGCGCGTAGTGGCGAGTCGGTGAGAGCGGCGACGAGACCGACTGCGATCAGCGCCACGGCTCCGAGCACGATGCCGAGCCGGGTGTAGGTCATGTCTCGAGGCCCCCGTAGCGGCGCTCACGCCGCTGGAACTCCAGGACCGCCTCATAGAGGTGCTCCCGACGGAAGTCGGGCCACAGGACCTCGGGGAAGACGAGCTCGGAGTAGGCGATCTCCCAGAGCAGGTAGTTCGAGATCCGGTGCTCTCCCGAGGTGCGCACCACGAGGTCGGGGTCGGGCATGTCAGGGTGGTAGAGATGGCGTCGGATGGCCTTCTCGTCGACCTTGTCGGCGGAGACCCCCTCGGCCACCAGTGCCTTGACGGCGTCGACGATCTCGGCCCGACCTCCGTAGTTGAAGGCCATCGTCAAGGTGAGGGTCCGGTTGTCCTTGGTCAGCTCGGCCGCCTCGTCCATCCGACGCAAGACCCGGCGCGGGACCCGCCAGTCTCGACGGCCAGCGAAGCGGATCCGCACCCCCTTCTCGTTGAGCTCGTCGCGGCGCCTCATGAGGAGCGACTCGTTGAATCGCATCAGGTAGCGCACCTCGTCGACCGGGCGCCGCCAGTTCTCCGTGGAGAAGGCGTACATCGTGATCCAGCCGATCCCGAGAGCGAGGGCTCCGTCGATGGCATCGACCAGTGCCTCTTCGCCCGCTGCGTGGCCTTCGGTCCTCGGCAGCCCTCGACGGCTCGCCCATCGTCCGTTGCCATCCATCACGCACGCCACGTGCTTCGGGATGTGGTCCCAATCGATCTCAGCGGGGAACGAGGGGTCGACCGGTCGATCGCCCGGATTGCGTCTGGAACGAGAGATAGCCACGGCTCGAACCTACAACGCCGATCGATCGGCGTCGGCCCGTGGTCGATCCATCCCGCTACGGTGCCATGCGTGAGTCTCACGCCTCGAAACCTCGGCACACGCCCCCAACCGGTGGCGGTCGCGCTGCACAGGGTCACCGAGACCCTTCCCGGAGGCGGCGAAGAGCGCCCGGGCCAGGTGGAGATGGCCGAGGCGGTCGAAGAGGCCTTCGCCGACTCCAAGCACCTGATCGTCCAGGCAGGGACCGGCACGGGCAAGTCCCTGGCCTATCTCGTCCCGGCCGCCCTGCTCGGCCGCCCCGTCGTGGTGGCCACCGCCACCAAGGCACTCCAGGAGCAGCTCGCCCAGCGAGACCTCCCTCTCCTCGTCGCCGCACTCGGTGAGGTGAGCGTCGCCGTGCTCAAGGGTCGCTCCAACTACATCTGCCGACAGCGCGTCGCCGAGCTCGCCGAGCGCGGCTTCCAGGCAGCCCTGGTCGACGAGGACGACGACGGCCCTCGAGACGATCGCCGCCTGGTCGCTCACGTCGAGCGGCTCTTGGCGTGGGAGCGCCAATCGGTCAGCGGCGACCGGGCCGAGCTGAGCGACGACGTCTCCGACCGGGCCTGGTCGATGGTCTCGACCGGACCCCGAGAGTGCCCTGGGGCGTTCAACTGCCCCCAGGGCACCCGCTGCTTCACCGAACAGGCCCGTGCGGCCGCAGCCGCGGCCGACATCATCGTGGTGAACCTTCACCTCCTCGGCGCGCACCTGGCCTCAGGCGGACAGGTCCTCCCCGAGCACAACGCCGTGATCATCGACGAGGTCCACGAGCTCGAGCAGATCATGACCCAGTCCCTCGGCGTTGAGGTGACCGCCGGTCGTCTTCGCTCGCTGGTGACCTTGGCTCGACCGCTCCTGGCCGGAGATCAGGCGGCCGGCGTCACCGTCCTGGCAGATGCGGCCGAGGCGATCAACCTCGCGCTCGGCGAGCTCGCCGACGCCGTCGAGATCTCGCTGGACGAGCACGAGGAGCTGGCTGCGGCCCTCAGCCAGACCGACGAAGCCCTCCGTCGGGTGCTCAGCGGCCTTCGCTCCTCCCAGGAGGCGGGCGATCCCCAGGCAGCCCGTGCCGTGAGCTCGGCCACCCGCCTGCTCGAAGACGTCGGTCGTCTCCGCACCGCCGGCGAGAACGAGGTGCTGTGGCTCGACGGGGGCCGATCGACTCGTACCCTGACCCTGTCGCCCATCGATGTCGGCCCCGCGCTGACCTCGGGGCTCTTCGACTCGACCACCGTGGTCATGACGAGCGCCACGGTGCCGCCCGGTCTGAGCCGACGGCTGGGCTTCGACGACTCCGAGATCCGCCAGCTCGACGTCGGATCCCCCTTCGACTTCCGCACCCAGAGCCTTCTCTACGTCGCCGTCGACATCGGGGACCGCAGAGCCGAGGATGCCGAGCTCAAGATCGCCGATGAGCTTGGCGTCCTGATCGACGCCGCAGGGGGCCGCACCTTGGCGCTCTTCACCTCGCGTCGAGCGATGCGCGACGCTGCGGACCGGGTGGCCGACCGGGTCAGCCATCCGATCCTGGTCCAGGGATCAGCGGTCAACCGCGCGCTCATCGAGAGGTTCCGAGACGAAGAGGACGCCTGCCTCTTCGCCACGATGGGGATGTGGCAGGGCCTCGACGTCCCGGGTCGGAGCCTGTCGCTCGTCACCATCGACCGGCTCCCCTTCGGGCGGCCCGATGATCCGCTGCTCGAAGCTCGGCGCCGGCGGGCCGGATCCCAGGCGTTCACCCTCGTCGACCTTCCGCGGGCGGCAACGATGCTCGCCCAGGGGGTGGGCCGCCTCATCAGGTCCACGACCGACAGGGGCGTGGTCGCCGTCCTCGACCCCCGTCTCGCCAGAGCCAACTACCGCTCGGTCCTCCTCGGGTCGCTCCCGCCCATGAAGCGGAGCATCGACCGTGACGAGGCTCTGGCCTTCCTCGGGGCGATCACCGCTCCGGAGCCCGGCGAGGCGATCGATTCCGAGCCGATCGGGCTCTAGTAGCCGAAGCGGTCCAGGACCTCGGTCCGGGACTGCCAGTTCTTCTCCACCCGGACGTAGAGCTCGAGGTGGGTACCCTCGGGGAGCTGGGCACGAGCGGCGGTGCCGACCTGCTTGAGGATCTCGCCTCCCTTGCCGATCACGATCCCCTTCTGGGAGTCACGCTCGACGAGGATCTCTACCCTGATGTGCGAGCCCTCCCACTCGGTGACCTGGCAGTGGATGGCGTGAGGAAGCTCATCCCTGGTCCGAGAGAGCAGCTGCTCGCGCACCAGCTCCGCCACGTGGGCGGCGGCAGCCTGGTCGCTGATCATGCCCTCGGGGTAGTAGGCGGGACCCTCTTCGAGGCGGTTGACCACGGTCTCGACGAGAACCGGCACGCCCTTGCCCGTCCGTGCCGAGATCGGGAAGAACTCCGCCTTGTCCGCCACGCGCGTCGCCGCCTCGCCGAGCTCCGCCGCCAGCTCGGTGACGACCCGCAAGGCCTCGGAGAGCTGGCCGGCCGTCTTGTTGGGGCCCGCCGAGTCGGTCTTGTTCACGGCGACGAGGAGCGAGCAGCCGCCTCGGGCGGCGACCTCGAGCGATCGGCGGAGCACCATGCGGTCCCCGGGTCCGATGGCGTTGGTCGCCTCGATCATGGCGATCAGCGCGTCGACGTCGTCGAAGGCGCTCATCGCCTGGTCGTTGAGGCGCTCACCGAGCCTCGTCTTGGGCCGGTGGAGCCCCGGGGTGTCGATGAAGACCACCTGGGCATCGGGGCGGCTGAGCACACCACGGATCTGGTGCCGGGTGGTGTTGGCCTTCGACGAGGTGATGGTCACCTTCTCGCCGACGATGGTGTTGAGCAGCGTCGACTTGCCCACGTTGGGTCGGCCGACGATGGTTGCGAAACCTGAGCGCATCAGTGGTCCTCTGTGTGAGATGTGCCGAGGCGCTCGATGCGCACCCGGTCGATCCGGCGGCCATCGAGACGCTCGGCGGAGAAGCGGAATCCGTTGACGTCGGCTCCCTCGCCGGTGGCGGGAACCCCTCCGATCAGGTCGAGCAGGAGCCCTCCGACGGTGTCCCAGCTCCCCTTGGGGAGCGAGGTCTCGAGGAGGTCGTCGACCTCGTCGATCGGCATCCGGCCGGCGACCACCGTGGTGGTCTCGTCGATCTGCTCGACCGACGGCTCCTCGACGTCGAACTCGTCGACGATGTCCCCGACCAGCTCCTCGATGACGTCTTCGAGGGTGGCCAACCCGGCGGTGCCCCCGTACTCATCGACGACGATCACCTGGTGGACCTTCTTCTCCTGCATCTCGCGCAGGAGCGTCGAGACCTGCTTGGTCTCGGGGACGAAGTGGGCGGCGCGGATGTGCTCCCCCACGGGATCGTCGCCCCGACCTCCCCGCTCGAGGCGCATGAGGTCCTTGGTGTAGGCGATACCGCTGACGTCGTCGATCGACTCGTGGTAGACGGGGAGCCGGGAGAAGCCCGCCTCGAGGGCCTCGACGAGCGCGTCGGAGACCGAGATCGACGTCTCGAGAGCGACCATGTCGGGGCGAGGCACCATGACCTCGCGCACGACGGTGTCGCCGAAGTCGATCACCGAGTGGATGAACGCACGCTCCTCGGCGTCGATGACCGCCTCGTCACGGGCGACGTCGGCCATCGCCAGGAGCTCGGACTCGGTGACCAGCGCGACGTGCGCTGCATCTCCCCGACGCCCCAGCACCACGTTGGCCATCCCGATCAGCACGCTGGCCAGAGCCCGCACCGGTGGGAAGCGGATCAGCCAGTCGACGACCGGCGCGCTGACGAGCGCGGCGCGCTCGGGATGGTGGACCGCCCAGTTCTTGGGGACGGCTTCGAAGAAGACGAAGATCACCGCCACCTCGAAGACGGTGGCGGCGAGCACTCCCCATCCACCCAGCCACTGATTGGCCAAGATCCCGATCAGGGTGGCCGAGACCAGCTGGCAGATCAGGACGAGCAGGAGCACCGGGTTCAAGAACCGCTCAGGGCGATCGACGAGCCGGACGAGGGCTCCGGCCCCCCGGCGCTGCTCGTCCTTCAGCGACTTCGCCTTGACCCGCGAGGTGCGGACGAGGCTCGTCTCGGCCGCCGCCAACGCCCCCGAGGCCACCAGGAGCACGGCGATGACCGCCACCAGGGCGACATCGACCGACGCAGAGCCCGTCGCCAGGATCAACTCGTCACCCCGGGTCGATGGAAGCGGGCCAGCAGGTGCTGCTCGCGCGCTTCCATGCGCTCGGCCTCGGTATCGATCTGGTGATCCCACCCCAGGAGGTGGAGGATTCCGTGGACCACGAGCAGGGCGATCTCATCGTCGAGGCTGACGCCATGGTCCACGGCGTTCTTCGCCGCGATCTCAGGGCAGACGACCACGTCTCCGAGCAGCAGGGTCGGCTCCTCGACGGGCTCGTCGTCCATACCCGGCCCGGTCGTGCCCGAGTCGGGGAACCTCCCCGAGGGGTTGAACTCGTCCTCGATCGGGAAGCTCAGGACGTCCGTCGGACCCTGCTTGTGCATGAACCGCTCGTTCAGCGTGGCGATCGTCTCGCCGTCGACGAAGAGGAGGGAGACCTCGGCGGGCTCCTTCACGCCCTCCGCGTCGAGCGCGGCGGCTGCCAGGGCCACCATGCGCTCGAGGTTGACCTCGTGGGTGCTCTGCTCGTCGGCTCCGAACACCTCAACGGCCATCGGCGGGCTTCCCCTCGAGCGAGGCGCGGTCGTAGGCGTCGACGATGTCGGCCACGATCTTGTGCCGGACGACGTCTCGTCGGTCGAGGTGGACGAAGGAGATCCCCTCGATCCCCGCGAGGATCGACTCGATCTCCAAGAGCCCCGAACGTCCACCTGCGACGTCCACCTGGGTCTTGTCACCTGTGACGACGCACTTAGACCCGAAGCCGATCCGGGTCAGGAACATCTTCATCTGCTCTGGAGAGGTGTTCTGCGCCTCGTCCAGGATGATGAACGAGTTGTTCAGCGTCCTTCCTCGCATGAACGCCAGCCGTCCGCCCTCGATCGTCGCCTTGTCGATCAGACGCTGGGCACCCTCGGGCTCGAGCATGTCGAAGAGGGCGTCGTAGAGAGGCCGCAGATAGGGATCGACCTTGGCCATCAGGTCCCCCGGGAGGAACCCCAGGCGCTCACCGGCCTCGACCGCCGGGCGGGTCAGCACGATCCGGTTGACCTGACGGGACTGGAGGGCCTGGACGGCCAGCGCCACGGCGAGGTAGCTCTTCCCCGTGCCGGCCGGGCCGATCCCGAAGGTGATGGTGTTGGACACGATCGCGTCGCAGTAGCGCTTCTGTCCAGCGGTGTGGGGCCGGATCGTTCGGCCCTTGGCGGCCCTCACGACGGTCGCTCCGAGGACCTCTGAGGGGCGGAGGTCCTCGCGGGCCATGTCGATGGTGCGAGCCACCTTGGGAGGATCGAGTGACTGGCCCGCTTCGAGCAGGAGCACCAGCTCGTCGAAGAGCCCCACGACGCGGGAGGACTGCGGCCCCTCGACGGTGATCAGGTTCCCCTGGACGGCGATCCTCTCATCGGGGAAGGCCGTCTCGATCTGGCGGAGCAGCTCGTCGCGCTCCCCGAGCAGCGCCGCCATCAAGTGGGTGTTGGGGACCATCGTCGAGGACCGGACGGTCTCCTCGGTCTCGGGGCCTGGCACGGGATCGCTCACCCGGGCGGCCACGTCAGCGATCGGCCTCCAAGGACGTGGAGATGGAGGTGCGCGACGGAGTTCTGGGCGTCGGGGCCGACGTTCATGACCAGCCGAAAGCCCCGGTCCGGACCGTCGATCCCTTCGAGGACGGCGACATCCTGGGCGGCCAGGAGCATCGCCGCGACCGTGGCTGCATCATCGGCGGTGACCGCTCCGGCGTGCTCGATGTGGGCACGAGGCACGACCAGGACGTGGGTCGGCGCCTGAGGTGCGATGTCTCTGAAGGCGATCACCACGTCGTTCGAGTAGATCGTCTCAGACGGGATCGTTCCCTCCACGATCCGGCAGAAGAGGCAGTTCGGCGCACCGCTCACCGCTGATCCTCGCTGCGTGTCGTCTCAGAGGGGCCCTTCGAATCGTTGTTGTCCACGAGCGCGACCGTACCCGCCCGAGTGGCCTCAAGGAGCACACCAGCGGATATCGCTGCCGTCTCGGTCCGCAAGACGTTCCCCGCCATGCCGACAGGCTCGAACCCCAGTGCGAGCTCCGCCTCCGACCAGCCGCCTTCGGGGCCGATCAGGAGGGTGGAGGTTCTCCCGCTCAGCGCTGGGCCGCCGGGGACGGCGATCCCGACGCCGGGCTCACCCGAGAACGACGCGACCTCGCTCGGGCCTTCTATGACAGGGAGCCGCACCCGACGTGACTGGCAGCACGCCTCCTTCGCCACCCGCTCCCAGCGATCAAGGGCTCGTCCGGCCGCCGTCGAGCTCCAGCGCACCACGCCTCGCTCGGTGGCCAGCGCCACGATCCGATCGACGCCGAGCTCGGTGAGCTTGGCCACCGCCCACTCGCTGCGATCGCCCTTGACCGGAGCGAATGCCACCGTGAGCACCTGGGCCGGCTCGGGCTCGAACTCGATGGCCCCGTCGGCGACGACGTTGCGGCTCCCATCGACGACGCAGCGTCGCCAGGATCCCATGCCGTCGGCGGCGATCACCGATTCGCCAGCCCGTAGGCGCCGCACGGTCATCAGGTGGTGGAGGTCGGCCTTCTCGAGGACGACATGGTCGAGATCGTCGACGAAGACCTGAGCAGCGGCCTCGCTGCGGGTCTTCGCCCCCTTCGTGAAGGTCAATGGAAGGCGGACCTGATCTTCGAGAGGATCCCATGGTGCTCCTCGGGGGGCTCCAGGTGCTCGCCACGGATGGCGGCCAGCTCGCCCAGCAGCTCGACCTCGCGGTCAGTGAGCTCAAGGGGCGTGTCGACCTGGACGTGGACGTAGAGATCGCCTCGACCACGACCGCGCAGGTGCGGGACGCCTTGGCCCTTGAGGCGGGTCACCGTGCCCGACTGGGTCCCCGGCGCGATGCCGACCGAGGTTGGCTCTTCGAGGGTCTCGACCTCCAGGGCGGTGCCTATCGCCGCCTGGGCCACACTGACGTGGACCATCGTGTGGAGGTCATCGCCCTGGCGCTCGAAGCGTGGGTCGGGAGCGACCTCGAGATGGACGTAGAGCGATCCTGGCGGGCCGCCACGAGGGCCTGCTGCCCCCCGGTCCGTCAGACGCAACGTGGTGCCCGACTCGACCCCCGAGGGGATCTCGACGGTCAGCGTCCGCTGGTCGGTCACTCGGCCGTCTCCTCGGCACGCCGAGCACGGCGACGCGATCACCTGGCCCATCCCATGACAGCGCTGACACGGCGAGGCCGTGACCATCTGGCCCAAGAGCGACTGGCGGACCCGGCGGATCTCCCCGGCCCCCTGACAGTCAACGCACATCTCCGGTGTCGTCCCGGTCTCGGCGCCGGAGCCCGAGCACTCCGGGCAGGTCACCGGGAGTCGGAGGCTCACCTCCTTGGCGGCGCCGAAGGCCGCTTCGACCAGATCGAGCCGGACGCTCGTCTCGATGTCCGCACCGGGGATCGGCCCCCGGTGGCGGTTCTGGTTCCCCCCCATCTGGCTGAAGAAGACGTCGAAGAGGTCGCCGAGGCCGCCGTTGGTGTCGAAGACCGACCCACCTTGGCCGGCGCCCATCCGGGGGTCGCCGTAGGTGTCGTATCGGGCGCGCTGCTCGGGGTCCGAGAGCACCTCGTAGGCCACCGAGATCCTCTTGAACTCCTCTTCGGCGGCCGGGTCGGGGTTGGTGTCGGGATGCAGCTCACGGGCCAGCTTGCGATAGGCGCGCTTGATCTCATCGGCGGTCGCCGTGCGACTGACGCCGAGGATCTCGTAGAGGTCGCCGAGATCAGCCATGTTCGTTCAGCTCCTGGTTTCCCTGCTCGGCACCGATCCGCTCGCTCAGCTGGCGTCCCACCACTTCGGCCGCCGCCATCGCCTCGGGGTAGTTCATCCGGGTCGGCCCCAGGATTCCCACGGCCCCGGACTGACGTCCGTTGACCTCGACCGGAGCCACGACCACGGCGCACGATGCCAGCGGCTCGTAGCCGTGCTCGGAGCCGATCGCCACCGAGAGCCCCCGTTCGAGGACGTCGCGGAGCAGCGAGACGACCACCAGCTGCTGCTCGAGGATGCTCAAGACGCCCCGGACGGTCTCGATGGCGTCGAACGCGGAGGCCAGACGGGAGGGACCACCGACGAAGACCGCCTCGTGGTCGGACAACTTGCCCGCCTCTGTCAACGCCTCTGCGGCCAGGCGGCAGACGTCATCGGTGGCCGGGACGTTGATGGGGGGCACGGTGGGAAGTGCGCTGATGGTCGCGCCCGACACGGTGGCCTGAAGGTGGGCGGTGGCCTGAGCGAGTACGTCGTCATCGACGTCGAAGGGGAACTCGACGTGGCGGTTCTCGACGGCTCCGTCGGCGAGGACGGCGACGACCAGGCCACGTCGCGGGGCGAGCCCGACGACCTGGACCGATCGGACGGGCGCCTGCTCGTGGGAGGGACCCACCACCACTGCGGCGTAGGACGTCAGGTCGCTCAGCAGCGACGAGGTCGACTCGAGGACCTCCTCGAGGCCACCTTGGACCTGCGTGAAGAAGGAGGAGACCTGCTTGGCCTGCTGCGGGCCGAGGCGACCCGGGCTGGCCAGATGGTCGACGAAGAAGCGGTACCCCTTGTCGGTGGGGATCCGTCCGGCGCTGGTATGGGGCTGGATCAGGTAGCCATCACGCTCGAGGGCGACCATCTCGGAGCGCACGGTCGCCGGAGAGACCTGGATCCCGGTTGCTGATGCGACATGGGAGGACCCCACCGGCTGGGCGGTACCGATGTACCCAGTGACGATGGCCTCGAGGATCGCCGCCTTTCGGGCGTCGAGATCCCCGCCGGAACGGGAGAGCGAGCTGTCGTGGTCTTCGGTGCGCATGGTGGGCCTCAGCACTCGAGTCTACCGAGTGCCAACGCTGATCGGCCTCTCGGGCAGGACGAATCAGTCCTCGAGGCGCAAGGCGGAGATGAACGCCTCTTGGGGGATCTCGACCCGTCCGATGTTCTTCATCTTCTTCTTGCCCTCTTTCTGCTTCTCGAGCAGCTTGCGCTTCCGGGTGATGTCACCGCCGTAGCACTTCGCCAGGACGTCCTTGCGCTTGGCCTTCACCGTCTCCCGAGAGATCACCCGGCCTCCGATCGCCGCCTGGATGGGGACATCGAACATCTGGCGAGGGATCAGCTCTTTGAGCCGCTCGGCCATCCGCCGTCCGTAGCGCTCCGCCGAGTCGCGGTGCACGATCGTCGAGAACGCATCGACCGGGATGCTGTTGATCAGGATGTCGACCCGCACGAGGTTCGAGGTCTGGAACCCCTTTCGCTCGTAGTCGAGGCTGGCGTAGCCCTTGGTCCGGCTCTTCAGCTGGTCGAAGAAGTCGAGGACGACCTCGGCCATCGGGATCTCGTAGACCAGCTCGACCCTCTCGGGGCTCAGGTACTCCATCCGCACCATCTCGGCTCGCCGGGTCTGGCACAGATCCATGATCGCCCCGGTGTACTCCGACGGCGACAGGATGGTGATCACCAGCATCGGCTCGTCGAGGTGATCGAGCCGTGAGGCCTCGGGCAGCTCGGTCGGGTTGTCGATGACCAGCTCTGTCCCGTCGGTGAGGTACGCCTTGTAGACGACCGAGGGAGCCGTGGCGATGATGGCCAGGTTGAACTCGCGATCCAAGCGCTCCATGATGATCTCCATGTGGAGCAGCCCGAGGAAGCCGCACCGGAACCCGAAGCCGAGGGCCCGTGACGACTCGGGCTCGAAGGTGAAGCTGGCGTCGTTGAGCTTGAGCTTCTCGAGCGAGTCACGCAGGTCCGGCAGGTCATCGCCGTCGATGGGATAGATCCCACAGAAGACCATCGGCAACGGATCCTCGTAGCCTTCCAGCGCCTCGGTCGCCCCGTGGATCGCCGTGGTCACGGTCTCACCGGAGCGGGCTTCGCCGACATCCTTGATCCCGGCGATCAGGTAGCCGACCTCGCCGGGTCCGAGCTCGTCGATGGGCAGCGGCACGGGTGTGCGGACACCGATCTCCTCGACGTCGTGGACGGCGTTGGCCTGCATGAACCGGAGACGGTCCGAGGTCCGCAGCGTTCCGTCCATGATGCGCAGCGAGCTGACCACCCCCCGGTACTGGTCGAAGCTCGAGTCGAAGATCAGCCCGCGCAGGGGTGCGTCTCGGTCGCCGGTGGGCGGCGGGACACGCTCGATGATGGCCCGGAGCAGCTCGGGGACCCCTTCGCCGGTCTTCGCCGAGATCGAGAGGATGTCCGCCGCGGCTAGGCCGAGGACCTGCTCGATCTCGAGCGCGCAGCGCTCGGGCTCGGCCGCAGGGAGGTCGATCTTGTTGAGGACCGCGACGATCTCGAGATCGTTCTCGAGGGCGAGGTAGCAGTTGGCCAGGGTCTGGGCCTGGATCCCCTGGGAGGCGTCCACCAGCAGGACCGCCCCTTCGCAGGCGGCCAGCGATCGGGAGACCTCGTAGCCGAAGTCGACATGACCAGGGGTGTCGATCAGGTGGAGGGTGTGGCCCTCGAAGCCGACTCGGACGTTCTGGGCCTTGATGGTGATCCCCCGCTCCCGCTCGATGTCCATCGAGTCGAGGTACTGCGCTCGCATCAGCCGGGGATCGACGGCGCCGGTGATCTCCAGGATCCGGTCCGAAAGGGTCGATTTCCCATGGTCGACGTGGCTGATGATGGAGAAGTTCCTGATCAGGGAGGTGGGGACTTGGCCTGTGGGTTTTACGGGAGGCACGATCCGACAAGCGTACCGGGGCCGGGGGCGCACCCCGGCGGGCCCCATGGTCGCCGCCCAGGGCCCTCTTGGATCTACCCCCGGTGGCCTGCTATCTTTGGAAGGCCGAGTTCACCGGCAGTTATGTACATCTTCTTTTGAAGCCCCACCACCCCTGAGGACCCTGTGGCAAACATCCGTAGTCAGATCAAGCGCAACCGTCAGAACGAGCGTCTTCGCCTCGCCAACAAGGCCGTGCGCTCCGAGCTCAAGACCCGGACCAAGGGTGCGATCGCCTCGGCCGAGGCCAAGAGCGAGTCGTCGGTCGCCGACCTCCGCCTGGCGGTCAAGCGCATCGACAAGGCAGCGGCTTCCGGCGTGATCCACAAGAACCAGGCGGCGAACCGCAAGCGCCGCCTCATGCGTCGGATCAACGCGATCAACACCGCTTCCTGAGTCCCCCGCCGCCCATCGGCGGCTCCTCGTCCTAGTGACGGACGGCCCCCAAGGTGCGCGCCAAGCGCGCCACGAGGATCTCGACGATCATCCGCTCGGAGAGCCCGCTGCCTCCCTTCAGGTCGAGATCGGCCTCGGCGATGAGCCGGATGCACCCCGCGAGATCCTCGATGTCGAGTCGTCGAGAGAGATCGAGCGCCTTCTTCGCCGGATAGGCATGGCCGCCGAGGATCGCCGCCGCGTCTTCTCCGGAGCGGATCGCCGCACCGTGCAGACGGGCTGCCTTCGTCAGATGGTTGTCCAGCGACGCCACGATCTCGTGCCCTGACGCTCCGCCGGGGCCCATCATCCGGTCGACGACCCCGAGTGCGATCGCGATGTTCCCTCTCTCGACGGCGTCAGTCAGGTCGAAGATCGGGACCGACCCGCGGCTGCCCAAGAAGGGCTTGAGCATCTCTTCGTCGACCGTCACCCCGTCGCCGTACGCAGCGGCCAGCGTGGCAAGGATGCTGTCGAGGCGACCGAGCTCCTCACCCAGGTGAGCGCTCAGCATGTTCTGTGCTCCCACGGAGAGCCGGACCGACCCATGGCGGAAGTGCTCGGCCAGGTAGTTCTTCTTCTCCGCGGCCTTGCGGACGGAGACGTCGACGACGTGGCCGACCGAGCTGGCCGCCTTGATCAGGCTCCTCGGGATCGCCTTGGACCCCTTCACGAGGACGAGGGCGGCGTCGGGCGGCGGAGGGCTCAGCGTCGCGACGAGCCTCTTGGCTCCGTCGGCATCGATCCGGCCGGCATCCCGGACGACCACGATCCTCCGATCGACCAGGAACGGGGGCGTCGTGAAGGCATCGATGATGGCGCCCACGTCGATCTCCTCTGGACCGACACCTCCCACCTCTTCAACCACGAACGCCGGATCACGGCCTGCCAGCAGCTCCTCGAGGACGATCCGCACCTCGCTGCCGATCATGGCGTCGTCCTCCCCGGTCACGATCACCACCGGGGGGGCCGCAGCCGCCTTCTTCGTCGTCATGGGGCTCCGAGCACTGCCTCGATGGCATCTCGGACGACGACGGTCCCGGCCACGTAGTGGACGCGGAGCACACGACAGCCCCGCAGGATCCCCAGCGCGCACGCCGAGAGCGACGCCTCTCTCCGCTCGCCGACCTCGAGATCGAGGAGCGCACCGAGGAACGTCTTGTTCGAGGCAGAGAGCAGGAGCGGGTAGCCGAGGTCGGCCAGCACGGCGGAGGACCGCAGGAGCGCGAGCGACTGTGCCGCCGTCTTCCCGAGATCGAGCCCCGCATCGACGATGATCCTCTCGGCGGGGATCCCCGCCGCACGGGCCCGGCCGGCGCGGTCGAGGAGGAACTCCTTGACCGCCCCGACGACGTCCCCGTACTGGGGATTCGGGTCCGCCACTCGGGGCTTGAGTCGGATGTGGGTGGCCACCACGCTCGCTCCGGCCGCGGCGGCCACGTCGAGGTAGTCGGGGTCGCCGAAGCCACTGATGTCGTTGCCCACCACGGCCCCGGCGTCGAAGCACGCCTTGGCGACCGACGCCCGCCAGGTGTCGACCGAGATCGGGACGTCGAAGCGAGCGACCAGCGACTCGACTGCGGTGACCACCCGATCGAGCTCCTCGGCCTCGGTCACCTCCTCACCGGGTCCGGCCTTGACGCCGCCGACGTCAAGCAGGTCAGCACCACCGGCCACGTGCTCGTCGGCCTTCGCCAGGAACCTGTCGAAGGCGAAGCTCTCCCCACGGTCGTAGAAGGAGTCCGGCGTCCGGTTGAGGATCCCCATGACCAAGGCCCGGTTCGTCACGTCATAGCGACGTGGGCCAAGCGACAGCGCGGAGGCCGAGACCTGAGAGGTGAGCGCCACGCTGACTCAGAACAGCTTCGTCGCGAGCTTCTTGCGGTAGGCCGACGCTGTCGGATCATCCTGACCGAGCGTCTGGAGGAGGTCGAGGAACTCCTGGCGGGCGCCCTCGTCGGTGGCGACCCTCTCGAGGAGATCGTCGAGCAGCGGGATGATCGCCTGGCGAGAGGTATCGATCTCCTGCTCCGCGAGGCGCGCCTCGGCCATCAGGGTGCGGACCTCATCGGTCTCGGGCACCTTGACCAGCATCTCCAGGGCCTCGGCTGGCTTGGAGGTGTCGATCAGGAGGCGTGCCATCGCCACGATGGCACCGGTGTGACCCGGCTCCTGGTCGAGCGCCGCCCGCAGAGACTCCTCGTCACCGGCGGCCACGAGGAGGTCGGTGACCGACGGCTCAGGAGCGATCCGATCGAGGAACGCCTCGATCTCGGCAGCAGGGACGGCACCGACGAACTGCCCCACCACCTTGCCGTCAACGACGGCGAAGACGGCAGGGATCGACTGGACCTGGAACATCTGAGAGATCCCGGGGTTGGCATCGACATCGACCTTCACGAGCTCCACCGTGCCGCCCCGGGCGGCCACGGCTGCTTCGAGCATCGGCCCGAGCGTGGTGCATGGCCCGCACCAGGTGGCCCACAGGTCCACCACCACCGGGGTCGACCGAGACCTCTCGAGAACCTCTGCTTCGAACGTTGCGTCAGTGACATCGATCACGTCACCGAGGATACCGGTCCGCCAAGACATCAGGCCCGAGCGAAGCGGTAGCGTCCAAGAATGGCTTCGAGCGGTGGACCAGTGGGGATCGACGTCGAGCGGGTCTCGGCCTGGCTCGAGGAGAACGTGGGGGGAGCCACCGCCCCGTTCACGTTCGAACTCGTGGCCGGAGGACGCTCCAACCTCTCCTACAGGGTCACCGACACCAACGGCATGGCCATGGCGCTTCGCCGACCGCCGGTGAGCCACGTGCTGCCCACGGCACATGACATGGTCCGCGAGCACACCATCATCTCGGCCTTGTGGCCCGCGGGAGTGCCCGTCCCGAAGACCCTCGGGCTCTGCGTGGATGAGTCGGTCAACGAGCGCCCCTTCTACGTGATGGAGTTCGTCGAAGGCCACATCCTGCGCACCGCAGCCGTCGTAGAGGCCTCCTTCCCACTCGAGCAGCGACACCAGATCGGCATCAACCTCGCCACCACCTTGGCCCAGCTCCACGCCGTCGATGTCGACGCCGTCGGGCTCGGGACGCTAGCCAAGAAGGAGGGCTACATCGAGCGCCAGCTGAGGCGCTGGCGCGGGCAGTATGAGCAGATGAGGACTCCGGACATGACCCACGGCGAGGTCGTCGAGCGCGTCGGTGACCAGCTGGCGGCCCGGATCCCGTTCCAGCAGCGGTCCACCGTCGTCCACGGCGACTACCGCCTCGACAACACGATCCTCGACGATGATGGCAAGGTCAAAGCCATCCTCGACTGGGAGATCTGCACCCTCGGGGACCCGATGGCCGACCTCGGCCTCCTGCTGGACTACTGGTCGGAGCCCGGCGACGACACCGTCGCCCTCGTCGGACAGTCGCCCACCTCCGCGGAGGGCTTCTGCACCCGGTCCGAGATCGTCGACGCCTACGCCTCGGCCAGCGACCTCGATCTCCGCCAGGTCAGCTACTACCAGGCCTTCGGCTTCTGGAAGCTCGCCTGCATCCTCCAGGGCGTCTACGCCCGCTACCAGGCCGGAGCCGGAGCGGGCGACCAGTCCAGCGTGGACTCCTACCCATCCCACATCCAGCAGCTGGCCGAGACTGCGGAGACGACCCTGGCGGAGGCCTCTGCGTGAGCGATCGAACCGGAGAACCGCTGTACGACCTCCTTGAGGACCCCGGTCTCCACGAGCCGGTCATGGTGGTCGTTCTCGAAGGATGGATCGATGCCGGCCTCGGGGCATCGGTGGCGATGGCCACGCTCCTCGAATCAGAGACCACAGAGCTGCTGGCCACCTTCGACAACGAGGCCCTCATCGACCAACGGGCCCGTCGGCCGCTGGCTCGCATCGTCGACGGTGTGACCGAGTCGCTCACGTGGCCCGAGATCCAGCTCCGTGTCGGTGTCGACAAGGTGGGTCGCGACGTCCTGTACCTGATCGGTCCGGAGCCCGACGTCTACTGGGCTGGGTTCGTCGACGCTGTCGTCGAGCTGGCGGAGCGCCTGGAGGTCCGCCTCGTCGTCGGACTCGGGGCCTTCCCCGCACCTGCGCCCCACACCCGGCCCGTCAAGCTGACCGCGACCGCTCCCGCCGAGTCGTCCCGCCTCCTCCAGCAGGTCGGTCCCGTCTCCGGAGAGCTCGAGGTGCCCGCCGGCATCAGCGCCGCCCTGGAGCTGGGCTGTGGGCAGAGCGGGATCGACATGATCTCGCTCTGGGCACGCGTCCCTCACTACGTTGCCGCCATGTCGTTCCCTCAAGCGTCGATCGCACTGATCGAAGGGCTCGGTCGGGTCGCGGAGCTCTCGCTCGACACGGCCGACCTGGTCGACGCCGCGGAGTCGACGCGCCGCCAGATCGACGAGCTGATCTCGTCGAACCCCGAGCACCTCGCCATGCTCAAGACCCTTGAGGCCACTGTGGACTCGACGGAGGGGAACCCCTTCGGGATCAGTGACATCCCCTCGGGCGACGAGCTCGCTGCCGAGCTCGAGCAGTTCCTCCGCGGCGAAGAGTCCTGAGCCCCTCGCCCGAGACGCTCAGAACAAGGTGGTGGGACCCTGATCCCCGCCAGAGGACGGCGGATCGGGCGTCACCGGGGCCTCAAGTGGGCTGGCGATCTCGCCCTCGGAGGCCACATGATCCCGACTGCCCACGATCTCAGAGCCCAGATGGAAGCCGTCCAGGAAGATCGACGCCTCCTTCTGACGGGGGAATCGATCCGCCAGCCGCCGGAAGTCCTCCCCGTGATCCGCATGCGCGAGGTGAGCGAGCTCGTGGACGAGCACGGCGTCGAGGACCCATCCCGGCACGGGGGCCAGACGGTCCGACAGCCTGATCGCCCCGGTCTCGGGCGTGCAGGACCCCCAGCGCCGATTCTGGGTGCTGACGAACCGGACAGACGCCGGCTCCACGCGAAGGTCGTAGGTCTTCACCAGGATCCTGGCCCGCTCCAAGAGCTCGGGGTCTGACGCCGCCATCGTCGGGCGGCGGCGATGCGAGCGCTGGATCAGCCACTCGATGATCTCCTCTCGTTCAGACCCTCGGACGTGAGCGGGGACTGCCACGATCAGGGTCTGGCCCTGCCACCATGCCGTGGCCGTCTTCTTGCGCCGCGTGCTCGACCGGATCTCGAGTGCGGGTCTGGCCTCCCCGGCCGGGCGATGTTCGATCACCACCGCGGGCCGGGGTGCCTTCGGCCGCTTGGCACCCATCTCAGAGCACGAGATTGACGAGCTTCGGTGGCCGGGAGATCACGCGGCTCGGGACGCGGCCATCGAGCTCGGCGATGATCTTCTCCGACGACAGCGCCAGGGCGGCCGCCTCGTCCTCGGAGATTGCGCTGTCCACCTCGATCCGGTCTCGGACCTTGCCCAGGATCTGGACGACCATCGTCGTGGTCTCCGCCTGGACCAGCACAGGGTCGTACGACGGCCAGGCCTCTTCGTGGATGTGGAGCCCGTGTCGCCGCTGATAGAGCTCAGCGGGGACGTGGGGTGCCATCGGGGCCAGGAGCAGGAGCAGGGCATCGATCGCCTCGTCCAGGACGCCCTGTGCCGGTCCGACCTCGGACCGCACGTAGCGCTGGAGGTGGTTCACCAGCTCCATGAGCTGAGCCACCGCGGTGTTGTAGCTCCAGCGGTCGAGGTCGTCGGTGACCTTCTTGATCGCTCGGTGGACGGCCCGGCGGACCTCGAGGTCCTCATCGCTCGTCGCTCCACCGGGACGCGACGCGTAGGAGGTGGTTGTGAGGCGCCACAGGCGGTCCAGGAACCTGCCGCAGCCTTCGATCACCTGATCGGTCTGCTCGGTCCAGTCGAAGTCGTCAGCCGGCGGCCCGACGAAGAGGTGGAAGAGGCGCAGCCCGTCGGCACCGACGGACTCGTAGTACTTGGTCGGCGCCACCAGGTTGCCCTTCGACTTCGACATCTTCGATCCGTCCATGCGGATCATCCCCTGGGTGAAGAGGCTGCGGAAGGGCTCGCGGCTCACGCCAGGAGCGAGTCCGACATCGATCAGGGCCTTGGTGAAGAAGCGCGCGTAGAGCAGGTGCAAGATCGCGTGCTCGATCCCGCCGATGTACTGGTCGACGGGCATCCAGTGGGCTGCCGCCTCGGGTGAGAACGGCGCGTCAGGGCTGAAGGGGTCGGTGAAGCGCAAGAAGTACCAGGACGAGTCGACGAAGGTGTCCATCGTGTCGGTCTCCCGACGGGCGGCTTTGGCGCAGCGGGGGCACGCCACGTTGACGAAGCCCTCGTGGGTGGCCAGCGGCGACTGGCCCGATGGCGTGAACTCGACGTCGTCGGGAGCCACCACGGGGAGCTGATCGGCCGGCACCGGGACGATGCCGCAGTCGGGGCAGTGGATGATCGGTATCGGACAGCCCCAGAACCGCTGACGCGAGACCAGCCAGTCCCGGAGCCGGTAGTTGACCGTTCCGTGACCGTGCCCCTTGTCTTCGAGCCATCGGATCGCCGTGGCCTTGGCCTCGATGACGCCGAGGCCATCCAAGAACCCGCTGTTCACCTTGATCCCATCGCCGGTGTAGGCGGAGTCGAAGTCATCAGGGAGACCGCCCTCTGGCTCGGTGGTCCGGATGATGGGCAAGCCGTAGGCGGTGGCGAAGGCGAAGTCACGGTCGTCCTCGGCCGGCACGGCCATGATCGCTCCGGTGCCGTAGCCCATCAGCACGTAGTCAGCGACGTAGAGGGGCACCGGTGCGTCGGTGAAGGGGTTGGTGACGTAGCTGCCGGTGAACGCGCCGCGCTTGGTCAGCGGGCCCCCCTCGGAGGAGGTTCGCTCGATGTCGCTGGCCCCGGCGACCCGCTCCCGGAGCTCGTCGACGGCGCCACGCTGCTCGGCGGTGGTGAGCTCGTCGACCAGCGGGTGCTCTGGAGCGAGGACGGCATAGGTCATGCCGAAGCTGGTGTCGGGCCGGGTGGTGAAGACCCTCACCGCCAAGTCGGGACGGCCGTCGACGACGAGGTCGATCATCGCTCCCTCGGAGCGGCCGATCCAGTTGCGCTGCATCGTCTTGACGCGCTCGGGCCACTCGAGATCGTCAAGTCCCTCCAGCAGCTCGTCGGCATACTCGGTGATCTTGAAGAACCACTGCTCGAGGTCGCGGCGCTCCACGAGGTCTCCGGATCGCTCGCACGTCCCGTCGCCCAAGACCTGCTCGTTGGCCAGCACGGTGTTGCACCCCGGGCACCAGTTGACCGGAGCCATCTTGCGGTAGACGAGCCCCTGCTCCATGAGCTTGAGGAAGATCGTCTGGGTCCAGCGCATGTACGTGGGGTCGTGGCTGCGGACCTCACGACGCCAGTCGTAGACCGCTCCCAGGTGACGGACCGACTCGCGGAGCTCCTCGATGCGGGCGTCGGTGAACTCGCGAGGGTGGCTGCCGGTCTTGATCGCCGCGTTCTCGGCCGGAAGGCCGAAGGAGTCGAACCCGAACGGCGAGAGCACCGCAAATCCCCGCATCGTCTGATAGCGGACGACGAGGTCGCCGAAAGTGTAGTTCCGCACATGGCCCTGGTGGGCCGATCCCGAGGGGTAGGGGTACATGCACAGGGCGTAGAATTTCTGGCGTGGGTCATCGTTGTCGACCTCATAGAGGCCGGAGGTGAGCCACTGCTCCTGCCACGCGGCCTCGATCTCGACTACCGGGTATGCCCTCGCCATTCCGGTCATGCTACGCGGTGCGCCCGGGCACTCCGCCGAATACAAGATCTGAATCGGGTGCTCTGGAGGCGCTGATAGAGTGGAACTTCCCACGGGGGCGTAGCTCAGCTGGCTAGAGCATCTGTCTGGCAGACAGAAGGTCGTGGGTTCGAGTCCCATCGCCTCCACCAT
>JADGOD010000007.1 GCA_017883125.1 Acidimicrobiales bacterium | reverse complement strand
GGGCCCCCTCGGCATCGAGGTCGAAGATCGCCACCTTGGCCCCGTCCCGGGCCAGGCGCTGGCTGATGCCGAGGCCGATCCCGGACGCTCCGCCGGTGACGACGGCGATCTTGCCCTCGAGGGGCCTCGTCCACTCAGGTGCGCTGCTCACTGGATCGGCTCGTCGCCGACGATGGTGACGCGGTGCATCTCCCGACCGGAGTCCTCATCGTAGGGAAGGGCGCGGTGCAAGACCCCGCGGTTGTCCCAGATCACCATGTCACCGACCGACCACTCGTGCGAGTAGACGTACTCGGGCTTCGTCGAGCGCTCGAGGAGCTCGGCGAGGAGCTCGGCGCCCTCCTCCTCGGGCATCCCCTCGATGTACGCTGCCGTCGTCCCGATCACGAGCGACCTTTGCCCGGTGCGGTGCATCCACACCAGCGGCTGGACCTTCGGCGGCTCGGCCCGCAACCGCGCGAGGTCCTCCTCGGAGGGGTTGGGGTTGTCGCGACGGTGCGAGACCTCGAGGCTGTGGACGACCTTCAGGCCGGCGAAGCGCTCCTTCTCCTCATCAGAGAGACGGTCGTAGGCGGCGTAGGTGCTGGCAAACTCGGTGTTGCCCTCCTCCTTCGAGGCGGGAAGGACGCGCCCGGTGAGGACGGTGGCCTTCGCTGGGACCTCGGAGGTCATCCCGTCGATGTGCCACGCGAAGGTCCCCTTCATGTAGGCACCGGCCTTGCGATCCTGGTCCATGGCGATGTTGAAGACGTCGGGGAACTCCTTGCTCCACCCCTTCTGATCCTTCTTGACCGTGTCGCCGAGCCGACGGCAGAAGGCGGCCTGTTGGGCATCGTCGAACCCGAGCTCGGGGAACACGAGCACCCCGTTCTCCTCGAGTGCATCGAGCACGAACGCAGGGATCTGCTCGTCGTTGAGCAGCGTCTCGATGTCGGCGCCCAGGACCTCGGCGCCGAGGGGACAGAGCTTGTTGACGGTGACGTCCATCGTCGTGATCTCCTTCTTGGGGTTGCGTCTGGAGGTGGTGTGGCGGCTAGGAGCCGGGGTGCTCGGGCATCACCAGCTTGAAGCGCTCGGCGAGGCGGCGGAGCCCCGGGGTGAGGTGCAGACCCATCATCCCGTGCAGCACGACCACCGTCGGGCCGTCCCCCACGCTCAGCACGCCCAGCGGGTTCTCACCGACCGTGACCAGATCCTCTGTAACCACAGACTCCATCGAGAAAGCCCCCTGCCATGCACCCGCCTAGATGCGGGTGCGGTACGTCTTTGATCGGTAACAGTACACCGGAACTATCTTATCCATATATAAAATCCTATCCCCCTGCTGGATGAAGCGTCAACAGGGGCACCGTCACGCGAGGCTGGTCCAGCGCCGCCTCGCCTCGCCGCGCAGGAGCCGCCCGAACTCGAGGCCCGGGAAGTGCGCGGCGCCGATCTGCGTCGGGGTGCCCTCGAGCTCACGAGCCAGCCGGACGCGGGTGGCCACGGCCAGCTCGGGATCCACATCGCCCATGGTGGCCCACTCATCGTCGAGGAGCTCGATGGGGCAGTGCACGACGTCTCCGAGCAGCATCGCTCGCTCTCCGGAGCTGGAGGAGAGCACGACGATGCTGCTCCCCGGGGTGTGCCCCGGCGCCGAGACGACGTCGACACCCGCAAACAGCACCTCGGAGCCCTCCCAGGTCTCGAACCTCTCTGCGATGGGTGCGAGGAGGCGGCGCGCCGTGGGGTCCTCGCGCTCTTCCTCGACGAAGTAGCTCCAGTCGGCACGGTGACATCGGTAGGTGGCGTTCGGGAAGAGCGGGTGACCGTCGTGGGACGACCACCCGATGTGGTCCGGGTGCAGGTGGGTGTAGATCACGTCGGTGAAGTCCTCAGGCCTCACTCCCGCGACCCGCAGGTTGTCCAGCATGAAGCCGCCGGGGATCTCGGCGCCCGACGGGGCTCTCCAGCCTTCGGGCCCCACCCCTGCGTCGATCAGCGCCAAGTGATCACCACTGTGGAGCACGTAGCCACCCATGAAGAACTCGAGGCGACCATCGGCAGCGAGGTGCTCCGGGTACGCCTCCCACATCGCGGCAGTGGTCGTCGGGTACAGCGTGGTCGGCTCCTTGCGCAGCACCGAGTCGAGCACCGGAGTGATGGTGTGGTCGCCGATCGTGATCACTGAGATGCACCCTCTCGCCCCAAGGCTCTTGACGAGCCGACTGAGTCGTAGAATAATTGACGTTGATGACGAATGCCAGTGGTCAGACCGTAGTTGACCGTGCCGTGGGTGCCTACGGTCCGCAGGCCGAGCTATACCGGGAGTCCGGAGACTGGTCGGATCGGACGATCGTCAACGCCTTCCGGGCCTCGGTCGCACGCCGGCCGGACGCGCTGGCCGTCGCCTCGATCGACGGATCGCTCACCTATGAAGAGCTCGATCTGCGATCAGATCGGGTGGCGCTGGGGCTGGTGGACGCCGGCCTGAAGCCCGGAGCACCCATCGTGTTCCAGATGGGCACCGAGATCGAGACCGTCGTCGCCTTCTATGGGGTCCTCAAGGCAGGGCTCGTGCCGGTCTGCAGCATCCCCAACCACCGGCTCCACGAGGTGAGCCTCATCGCCGACGCCACCGGAGCGCGTGCGCACATCTTCCAGGACGACTACCGGGGCTACGACCTCAGGACGCTGAGTGCCGAGCTTGGGGAGCGCTGTCCGAACATCGAGCTGCGCATCGTGGCTCGCGGGGCTGCCTCCGACGGCTCCCGCTCGCTCGAGGAGCTCTCAGAGTGCGACGACCCCCAGCGGGCCCGAGAGGTGGTCGACTCGATCCAGCGTCAGCTCTCGGCCGAGGGAATCGCCATCTTCCAGCTCTCCGGTGGCACGACCGGCGTGCCCAAGGTGATCCCACACACGCATGCGACGTACCTCTCGGCGGCGACTCGCTGGGCAGCGAACCTCGGATGGGACGAGCGAGCGGTCAACCTCCACTTCCTGCCGATCATGCACCACGCCGGGCTCGGCACCGCACTCGTGCCGACCCATCTCGTCGGCGGAACCGTCGTCCTCGCTCGCGCTGTCGATGCGGAGCTGCTCGTCGGCCTGATCGAGCGCTACGGCGTCACCTGGACGCACTTCAACTTGGCGGCGTTCCGGCCGCTGCACGAGCACAGCTCGCGCGTCGAGTGCGACTTCAGTTCGGTGACTCACTTCTCCTGGACCTTCGTCCGACCCGAGCTGGCCGCCCAGGCCGAGGAGATGCTCGGTGCGGTCGCCGTCGGGAGCTTCGGGATGGGAGAGGGTGTGCACCTCAGCGCCCGTCGGGACGATCCCGCGGAGATCCGGCGGTTCACCGTCGGATCGGTGATCGGCCCCAACGACGAGGTGGTCGTCCGCCGACCGGGGACCGAGGAGCCGGTGCCCGACGGGGAGGTCGGCGAGCTCACCTTCCGGGGGCCCAGCGTGATCCGCTCGTACCTCAGCCAGGACGACACAGCCACGTCCTTCACCTCGGACGGCTTCTTGAAGAGCGGCGATCTCGGGCGGGTCCACACGATCGGCGACCGACGCGTCTTCACGATCGACGGTCGGCTCAAGGACCAGATCAGCCGAGGTGGCGAGAAGTTCATGGCGGCCGAGCTCGAGTTCCTGCTGCACGACCATCCTGACGTGCGCGAGGTAGCGGCCATCGGCGTCCCCGACGCGGCACTCGGAGAGCGGGTCTGCGTGGTGGTGGTCCCCGAGCCCGAGAGCAGGAACGTGCCGCCCGAAGAGCTCCGCCAGCGATTGGTCGAGCACCTCGACAAGCGCGACGTCGCCAAGTTCAAGTGGCCGGAGCGCATCGTGCTGGTCGACGAGCTTCCGAAGACGGCGATCGGCAAGGTCCAGAAGGACGTCCTGCGCGACCGGGTGACCGCAGCGCAGAACAAAGTTGAGTAAGGAGCTGAATATGTCCACGAAGATCGAAGGTGGCGTGCGGGGCGTCGATCATGTCGCTTACGTGACCTGGAAGCCCGAGGAGACAATCCACTTCTACCGAGACGTGCTGGGCTTCCCGCTCGCACACTGCATCTTGGCCCCGGGGTGGGGGAATGAGCCTCATCCTGACTTCGCGCACTTCTTCTTCGACATCGGCTCAGGAGGAAGGCTCGCGTTCTTCTACTACTTCGGCGAGCCGCCGTACGAAGACCCGGAGGTCTCAAATCTCCTCAAGAAGGCGCGCCACCTGGCTCTGCTCGTCGACACCGAGGAGGAGCTCGAGCACTATCGCCAGCGACTCTTGGCGGCTGGCTATCCGATGCGGCACAACGGGCTCGCCGTGAAGCACGAGTTCATCGAGTCGATCTACATGTACGACCCCAACGGCTACAACCTCGAGATCTCCCGGAAGCTCCGTCCCCTGACCGAGACTGACATGCAGGACACCGAGCTGAGCATCCAGGCGCTCATCGATGTCGCCCGGGAGCCGGAACCGTCGCTCGCCAAGCTCTGGGAGCGCAAGGGACAGCTGATCCTCGAGCAGGAGGAGGAGCTCAGCCGTGGCTAGCCTCTTCATCATCAACGTGCCCGAGTACGAGCCGCTCTGGAAGTGCGCGGTCGGCGACAGCGAGCTCACGGTCCGCCACATCGGACCCTATGTCGAGCTCCGGTTCCCTGACGGCGTCACGATCGACCGGAAGGCCACGGGCGTCCGTCACGCCCTCTGGTACAGCGGTGTCGGGGCTCTGAAGGACGCACAGGTCGTCCAGTTCGACAAGGACGCACTTCGGGTCGTGGCGGCGGACGCCTCGGTCGGCGCCAACGCCAAGTGAGCGCCCCGGCGAAACGGCTGGGGTTCCGTCCGCGGATGGAGCCGGGTCCGATCCCCGAGGGCGTCACGACGACGGTCACCTCGGTCAAGACCGCTGACGGAGCGTCGGCCCCCGGCGTGCTCT
>JADGOD010000066.1 GCA_017883125.1 Acidimicrobiales bacterium | reverse complement strand
TCGAGTTCACCAGATGTTCATCGGGATGTAGGGAGACGTTTGCCTTCTGGTCGCAGTGCGTTTCTCTGGCTTCTTTAGGGTTCGCTTTGAACCGGAGCGCTTCAAGTCGAGGCATCGCTCACTCGTGGTTCTTCACTTGGAGGTCTGAACCAACAATGCTCGATCCGTCTGTTCCAACTGCGATGCCACGCTCCCGAGCCACAGCAACGCGAATCCTCGCGCTGGCCGGTCTCTCAGCCGGCGTTCTGCTCGCCGCGTGCGGTTCGTCATCGACCACTGCCCCGACGACCACCGCTCCCGGATCAGCGACCACCTCGCCTGCCGGCGGGGGTGCGGCGTACCTGGCCGCCGATCTGAAGGCCCCCGCAGGCACGATCAACGGCTCGGGCTCGACCTTCGTGGCGCCGTTCTTCACCCAGGCCTTCTACACCTACTCATCCAAGAACCAGGGCGTGCAGGTCAACTACCAGGCCGTCGGGAGCGGCTCTGGGATCACCGCCTTCGAGCAGGGTGTCGTCAACTTCGCGGCCTCCGACGTCCCGATGCAGGCGGCGGACCTGGCCAAGGTGCCCGCATCGTCGGGCGCGGTGGTCCAGATCCCCGACACCTTGGGTGGGGTAACCGCCTCGTACAACCTTCCCGGCGTGACCAAGCGCTTGAAGCTCGATGGCCCGACCCTGGCCGGCATCTTCTCTGGGGCGATCAAGACCTGGAACGCGCCGGAGATCGCAGCGCTGAACCCCGGCGTGACGCTGCCGTCGAACGCCATCGTCCCGGAGGTGCGTGCGGACAGCAGCGGCACGACCTACATCTTCACCAACTACCTCACCTCGGCTGCGCCCACCGCGTGGACGCTGGGCACCAGCAAGACGATCGCGTGGCCGTCGAACGCAGTGGCCACGCCGAAGAACTCCGGCGTGGCAGCCAGCATCAAGTCCACGCCGTACTCGATCGGGTACGTGGAGCTGAACTACGCGGTCCAGAACAAATTCACCTACGCCGCCATCAAGAACGCCGCCGGCCAGTTCGTGGTGCCAACCACCGCAACGGTGCTGGCTGACGCTTCGCAGAAGGCGGCCATCTCCTCGACGGACTTCTCGATCGTCAACGGTCAAGGTGCGACCAGCTACCCGATCGCTGGCTACAGCTGGGCGATCCTGCTCCAGAAGCAGACGAACGCCACGACGGGCGCCATCACCGTCAAGGTCCTCGACTGGACCACACAGACCGGCGGTGGCCAGAAGCTGGCCGGCTCGCTCGGCTACGCGTCGCTCCCCCCGGCGATCCAGACCTACGCCCGGACCCAGCTCCTCACGGTGACCGGTCCGAGTGGTGAGCTGCTGCTCACCAAGTCATAGGGAGCGGATGCGTCCAGCGTGAGCGTCGTGGGAATACCACAGCAAGACGGAGGGAGCAGGCGGGGGCGAACCAGCCCCCGCTTCTCCCTGCCTGACGGCTGGTATCGGGTGCTGTTGGTTGCGAGTGCAGCGGTCTTCGCCGCGCTGGTGATCTGGTTCCTCGTCGCGATCGCCATCAAGGCGCAGCCGGCGTTCTCGACACTGGGTTTCTCCTGGATCGTCCAGAAGACCTGGAACCCGAATCTCCAGCAGTTCGGCCTCCTGCCGTTCATCCTCGGCACGCTCGAGACGACTGCCATCGCGATGTTCCTGGCGGTCCCCATCGGGCTCGGCGCGGCGATCGCCCTGGCGTATCTGGTCCCGCACCGGGTGAGGTTGGTCCTCGGCACCGCCGTGGAGCTGCTCGCCGCCGTGCCGAGCGTCGTCTATGGGCTCTGGGGTGTGGTGGCGCTGGCGCCCCTGTTCCGACAGTACGTCGAGCCCTTCCTCAGCTCTGCCTTCGGGTGGACGGGCCTCTTCAACGGACCGAACCTCGGCGTGGGTCTGATCCTGGCCGGCACGATCCTGTTCATCATGGTGCTGCCGACGATGGTGGCGGTATCGCGCGACGTCCTGGCCACGGTTCCCACCGAGCAGGTCGAAGGGGCGCTGGCGGTCGGGGCCACGCGGGGCCAGGTCCTGCGCAAGGTCGTCATACCCGGTGCCCGGACTGGCCTGTTGGGGGCGTTCACCTTGGCCACCGGCCGTGCGCTCGGTGAGACGGTGGCCGTGGCACTGGTGATCGGGAACTCGAACTACATCGCGCACTCGCTCAAGTCGCCGGCGGCCACGCTGCCCTCGCTGCTCATCAACAACTTCGGCGAGGCTTCGGGCACCGAGCTCTCCGCGCTCTTCGGCGCCGGACTGGTCCTCTTGGTCATCGGATTGACCGTCAACAGCATCGCCCGGATCCTCGTCAGGCGGGCCGAGGGCAGCGAGCTCGGCAGTGCCTCGGTCTTGGTCCCATGAGCGCGATGACCCTCGATCCGCTGTCTGATCCGATCCTTGAGCGCAGACAGAAGATCCAGGAGATCGCCCAGGCATCGGTAGGTCGGCGGAAGGCATATTCGAAGATCTTCATCGTGGTGTGCTGGGTCTTCTTGGCTCTCGCTGTGGTTCCGCTCATCGCGGTGATCGTCTACACCTTCGCAAAGGGAATAGCCGCATGGACCCCCGATTTCTTCACCCAGGTCACCAAGCCTGAGGGGATACCGAACGGAGGCGTGTGGAACGCCATCGTCGGCACGTTCGTCATCGGGCTGATCGCCACCTTGGTGACGGTGCCACTGGGCTTGCTGGTGGGCCTCGGCCTGGCGCAGTTTGAGGGGAAGCTGGCCGGAGTGGTCCGGTTCGCGGCTGACGTGATGACAGGCGTGCCGTCGATCCTCATCGGCATCTTCGGCTACATCGCTCTCGTGACCCGGTTCGGCTACAGCGGCTTGGCCGGTGCGTTCGCCATCGGGCTGATCATGCTGCCGATCATGATCCGAGCAGGCGAGACGGCGATCAGGGGGGTGCCACCGCAGCTGCAAGAGGCTGGCATCGCCTTGGGCGCCCGCAAGTTCATCGTCACTCGGAGGGTGGTCCTTCCCGCAGCGCTGCCCGGGATCATCACAGGGTCACTCTTGGCAGTGGCCCGTGGCATCGGAGAGACCGCGCCACTGCTCTTGACGATCTTCGGCACCCAGTTCTTCAACTCGAATCCGACCAAGCCCATGGAAGCGCTCCCGCTGGTGATCTACAACTACTCCAGCCAGCCCTACTCCGATCTCGTGCAGATCGCCTGGGGTGCCGCGCTGCTGCTGATGATGGCGGTGCTCGTCCTCAACATCGGGAGCAGAGTACTGGCGGGATTCCTCCAGAGGGAGCGACAATGACTGAACAGCTGATTTCAACGACGGCCGAGGTGATCGAGGATGATGTGGATCTGAGACAAGGGACTATTGCTCCAAGGAGTGGGACCCAGACGCCGGTGATGCGTCTTGACGACGTCAGCGTGGCGTTCGGTGGCCGCCTTGCGGTGAAGAACGTCAGCTTCGACGTCTATGCCCATGAGGTCACGTCGCTCATTGGTCCCTCGGGATCGGGCAAGACAACCCTGCTCCGGGCACTCAACCGGATGCACGACACGGTCCGCTCCGCCGAGGTGTTCGGAACGGTCCTGCTGGGTGACACTGACATCTACGCACGCTCGATGGACCCAACCTTGCTCCGCACGAGGGTGGGCATGGTGTTCCAGCGGCCCAACCCGTTCCCCGGGATGAGCATCTACGAGAACGCAGTGGCCGGCCTTCGATTCAACGGCGTGCGCAAGAAGGCGCTGCTCGACGAGGCTGCTGAGTCGTCGCTGGTCGCCGCTGCGCTGTGGGACAGCGTGCGCGATCGACTGAAGAACCACGCCAGCTCGCTATCGGGCGGAGAGCAGCAGCGCCTCTGCATCGCCCGCGCCCTCGCGGTCGAGCCCGAGGTCCTGCTGATGGACGAGCCAACCTCAGCGCTCGATCCGATGGCCACCCTTCGGATCGAGGAGCTCATCACCGAGTTGAAGGATCGGGTGACCATCGTCATCGTCACCCACAACATGCAACAGGCTCGACGAGTCTCCGACCAGTGCGCCTTCCTCCTGATGGACGATGACCGAGCGGGCAAGCTGATCGAGTTCGGCCCTACCGAGAAGCTCTTCACCGACGCCAAGGATCCGCGCACGCTCGACTACGTGAACGGCCTCTTCGGCTGACCTGCCGGTAGCGCCTGTGGGCGAGAGGTGCGTGACGTGGACCGGTCCTCCACCTCGTCCGGTCGTGGGTTCTCACGGCAGAGGAGTGCGTTGAGCTCGATGTGTCGTCGAGGTGAACGAGGGTCGAGCGCCTCGTGGTCCTCTTCGTGCCGTGGTTCTTGGCGCGGACCTGAGCGGGAAGGCTCATGGCGCGCGAAGATCCCGAGGTGCTCTCCACCCGCGTGACGGACCTCCTGGGTATCGAGATCCCGATCCTCCAAGCCCCGATGGGGTGGATCGCCCGATCGACACTGGCAGCAGCGGTGTCGAACGCCGGAGCGCTCGGCATCATCGAGACCTCCTCAGGTGAGCTTGACGTGATCCGCAACGAGATCGCCCGCATGAAGGACCTCACCGAGAAGCCCTTCGGGGTGAACATCGCCCAGGCGTTCGTGGCCGATCCGGCGGCGATCGTCGAGTTCGTGATCGACCAGGGAGTCCGATTCGTCACGACGTCAGCCGGAAGCCCCACCCGCCACACGGCGCAGCTCAAAGATGCCGGTCTCACCGTGTTCCATGTCGTTCCGTCGCTGGAAGCCGCCGAGAAGGCGGTGGCGGCCGGCGTCGATGGTCTCATCGTTGAAGGGGGAGAGGGTGGCGGGTTCAAGAGCCCCCGCCCGGTCTCCACCATGGTCCTGCTGCCCGAGATCACCAAGGCCTTCGAACTGCCGGTGATCGGCGCGGGTGGATTCCTCGACGGCCGGACCATGGCCGCTGCCCTGGCTCTTGGCGCCGACGGGATCCAGCTGGGGAGCGCGATGGTGGCCAGCGCTGAGTCTCCGGTCCACCAGAACTGGAAGCAGGCCATCCTCGACGCGTCGATGACCGACACGGTCTTCGTCTCGGGGAGCTCCTCACCGGCGCTGCGAGCGCTGCGAACCCCGTATTCGGAGGCGATGGAGTTCACCCATGACCAGAACGGCTTCGCAGCCCTGGGCGATCTCGACGCCGTCTAATTCAGCGGCGATCTCGACGCTGGCCTGGCGCTGAGCGGTCAGGTCGCTGGCCGGATCCACACCGTGCGCCCGGTGGCCGAG
>JADGOD010000065.1 GCA_017883125.1 Acidimicrobiales bacterium | reverse complement strand
GGTGGTCAGCTCCTCGAGGCCGGGGATGAATCCCTCCCACACCCCCGAGCTCTCCCTGGGGATGAGCCGGTGGCGTGAGCCATCCCACTCGTTGAACTCACCGATGACCGAGACCCAGTCGGCGTTCGGTGCCCAGACCGCGAGATAGCACCCGGACACCCCGTCGACGACCATGGGATGGCATCCCAGGTGACGATGGAGGCGGAAGTGGCGCCCCTCGCTCAGGAGCTGCAGGTCGTCTGACGTCAGGAGCGTCACCTCGGACATGCGTCCCGGGACGGGGTCCCAGTGTGCGGGGGTGGCCGAGGCGTACCCTCGTCGTTCGCTCAGCGGCGCCAGCGCGCTTCTCAACGTGGCAGACGAGGCCAGCTCCTCGAGGCTCAGCGGCGCCAAGCGGCTCCAGTTCGCACGCTGCGTGGTGGTGCCGGGGACGTTGACGGCGATGGTCTCCCCGAGGAGGTCATCGAGCTGGACCATCACCAGCCCAGCGTCGCTGTCGGCCAGATGCTCATGGAGAGCGGCCAGCACCTCATCGGGCTCATCGTCGTCACCACGACCCAGCGCGACGAGAAGGGCATGGCGCTCCTGGGCCCGATGGCGGAGGACCTCCTCGGCTGAGGAGGCGTCCAGCAACCCGAGATCCACGCGCTCGGCGATGTCGGCTCCGGTCCACCACCCGGCGAACGTCGCAGTGTCGTGGGTGGCGAAGGACGCCACCGACCCCGTCGGCACCTCTCCGAGATCACCGTCTTCGGTACCGATGGCGTACTGCGCCACATAGGTGCGTCGCAAGCCCTCGCGCTCCATGGCGTCACGCACCACGTCGTCGACCGTCCCGAGGTCCTCGCCGACCACATCGACCCGGAGGCGCTGGGCCTCGATCGCCACGACCGCCAGGAGCTCCTCGAACGGCATCGAGACGTAGAGCCCCCGATCTGGTGGGGCCCCCTCTGGGATCCAGAACACGCGCTGGAGGCCCAGCACGTGATCGATCCGCACGACCCCCGAGACGCGCATGTGAAAGCGCAGCGCTGCTCGGAACTGGGCGTGCGCATCATCTCGACAGCGCTCGGGGTGCATCGGCGGCGACTCCCAGACCTGTCCCTGGGGGGCCAGCGCATCTGGCGGAGCCCCGATCGACATCGAGCCGACGTACTGCTCAGGGTTCTTCCAGACGTCGTAGCCGTTCGGGTGGACCCCCACCGGGATGTCAAGTCCCAGGGTCTGCCCGCGCTGAGCGAGATGCGACGTCAGCTGGGTCATCTGGCCATCGATGATCCACTGGGCGAACAGGTGGTAGCGAACGATGGTGGGATCAACGTCGTTCCATCGGAGCAGTCCGCTCCGCGCCGTCGAAGGCCACCGGCGGAAGTCCAACCCGAACCTCTCGCCGGCAGCACGGAAGCGCGCGTAGTCGTTGACGTCAGGGTGCTCCATGACATAGGTGCGCAGCCCCTCGAGCTCATCCTCCATGAAGTCGCTCTGGGACGCCGCCCACGCCTGGAGGACCTGTCGCTTGGCGGCGAAGGCGGCGCCACCGTCGACGACACCGTCGACGACCCACGCAGCGCGCCGGTCCGGCGAGTAGGTCTCGTTCATGAGACGGAGCGCCGACGACGACCTGTCGAGACCGTCGACCCAGTCGAGGGCGATCCATCGGTCGCTCCAGAACCTCCGGCTCACCGGTCGATACGGGCTGGCCTCGAAGTCGTCGGGTCCGAACGCCGCGAGCAGCGGCAGCGTGGAGACCACGCTGGCGTGCTGGTTGGCCACCACGCGCGCGAACTCGTCGAGGTCGTGGACGTCACCGCTGCCCCAGGTCCGCTCCGAGTGGAGGGTGAAGACGGGAGCTTGCACCGAGAAGGCACGCCAATCATGCGAGAACCGGCTCTGGAGCCCTCGCATGGGGCGGACGATGATAGTCGACTGGACCAGCCGTCGCCCCGCGCTGACGTAGAGGCGGTGGTAGCCGACGCGCATCGCGGGGAGCGCCAGTCCGACGACCGGTCCCTCGGTGTCCCTCCTCGCTCTTCGGTCCAACGGCGCCAGCGAGTCGGTGCGCACGTTCCACGAGAGCTCGCCCCCGAACTCGAACTCCACGCGGCAATCCATCTGGGCCACCCTGCGCCTCAGCCGGATCGGAACCGCGGTCTCGACCCCCTCGTCGACGACGTAGACCGATTCCACGATCCTCTCGGCGCGCTGCTGGCGCCACGCGCGCAGGGCCGACTTGGCATCGGCCGGTGACGAGAGCTCGTCGATGTCACCGAAGGCGTTGAGCACGGCGAGGAGCTGTTCGGGATCAGCCGAACGGTGGTCCCCCTGACCGTCGGTGTAGGAGAGCCCGACGCCGCGATCTCGAGCCAGCTCGCGCAGCGCGGGCCCGATCGCCGGGCTCCCGTCCGGGCTCACTGGGACCACGTGATCAAGCCGGGGATCGCCTCGCCTTCGCCGTAGCGCGGCGAGGGAAGAACCCGGGCGACGACGGTCTCGGGTTCGCCATCGGCGAGCTGACCGACGGTGGCGACGTACCGGGCGTGAGAGCCCGCCCGTTCGACGAGCCTGGCGTCGACCGAGCGCGGGGCGACGCCCTCCGAGGCGACCCACAGCTGCACCCGCAGATCCGCGGGGTCCAGCTCCCCGAGCCCCACGACCAGCTCGAACCGATGACCTCTCTCGGTCGCCGGCTCCTCGTGGGTGACCGCCACCGTGAGCTCAGGCCAGTTGACCCTCAGACGCCCGACCTCCCGAGCCTGGGTGCGCGCCAGGATCGCTCCGCCGGCACTCAGCGCTCGGACCCTCGCCAGCCCGGGCAGGTAGTACGACTCGGTGTACTCGCGCGTCATCCGCAGCGAGTTCCACATCGGGGCCAAGGTGGACATCGACTGCTTCGCCGAGGCCATCCACTCCCGAGGCACCCCTCTGTCGTCGCGTTCGTAGAACCGCGGGATGATCTCGTTCTCGAGCACGTCGTAGAGCGACTCGGCGTCCAGCGCGTCCTGCGTCTCGATGTCGGAGTACGGCCCTGCCGTCCCGATCGAGAAGCCGATCGGCGGCGCCGACGGATCAGCGTCGAGACACGCCTCGTCCCACCAGCCATCGAGGGTGCTCAGGTTGAGAGCCGCGTTCATCCCCGCCTTCATCCCGCCTACCCCGCACGCCTCCAGGGGGCGCCGCGGGGTGTTCAGCCAGACGTCTGCTCCCTGGGAGAGCGCTCGGTCCATCGTGGTGTCGAAGTCAGCGATGAACACGACGCGGTCCTCGACCCCGAACCGGCCGGCGAACTCGATCATGCTCTGGAGCAGCTGCTTGCCGGTCTCATCGTTGGGATGGGCCTTGCCGGCGAAGACGATCTGGACCGGGCGCTCAGGATCCTTCAGCAGTCGGGCGAGGCGCTCGGGATCGCTGAGCAGCAGGGTCGGGCGCTTGTAGGCGACGAAGCGGCCGACGAAGCCGATGGTCAGCCGATCGGGATCCAGGAGCGTCACCGGCGTCACGCGCTCGATGGGAGCATGTCGTCGGGCCAGCTCTTGCCGGGCCCGACGTCGGCTGAACTCCACCAGCTCGGCGCGGGCGGCGTTCTTCACGCCCCACAGCGCCTCGTCGTCGACGTCCAGCAGCTTGGACCACATGACGGGGTCACCCGGCGTGGTCTGCCACTGCGACCCGATCTGCGACGTCAACAGCTCGTTGAACTCGTTCGACGTCCACGATTCGAGGTGCATCCCATTGGTCACATGGCCGATGGGGACCTCGGCGAGCGGAAGGCGAGGCCACAGCCCCGCCCACTGCCGGCGGGTCACACGGCCGTGCAGGCGGCTCACACCATTGCGGTGGCCGGCCGAGCGGAGCGCGAACACCGTCGGGCAGAACGAGTCGGTGGGGTCGTCGGCGCGATAGCGCCCGAGCGACAGGAGCTCCTCGAGCTCGATGCCGAGCTGACCGGCGTACGGGGCGAGGAATCGACGTGCCACCGCGGGTTCGAAGTAGTCGTGGCCCGCCGCCACCGGGGTGTGCGTGGTGAAGACGATCCCTGGGCGCACCGCTGTGCGAGCCTCGCTGAAGCTCAATCCCTCCCGGGCCATGGCACGTCGGAGCCGCTCGAGCGTCGCGAAGGCGGAGTGGCCCTCGTTGAGGTGCATCACCTCGGGCTCGATGCCCACGGCGGCCAGCGCTCGCATGCCACCGACGCCCAAGATGAGCTCCTGGGCGAATCGGATCTCTATGTCATTGTCGTACAGCCGGGTGGTCAGCGTGCGATCCGCCGTCCGGTTCGAGGCCACAGCGGCATCGAGCAGGTAGAGGCTATTCCTGCCCACCCGAGCTCGGTAGACCGCCACCTGCAGATCGCGCCCGGGCAGCGGCACCGTCACCTGGACCACTCGCCCCTGGGCGTCGCGCGCCGGCTCGATCGGCATCTGGGACGGTGACGTCATGTCCCACGCCTCATACTGGCGCCCGTCACGATCGAGCCACTGATGCGACGTGCCCCGATACAAGAGGCCCACCCCGATCAGTGGCACCCCCAGTGCGCTCGAGGCCTTCAGGTGCTCACCGGCGACCGTTCCGAGACCGCCGGCGAAGATCGGGAGCGAATCGGTCAACGAGTACTCGGCGGCGAAGTAGGCCACGACGAGATCCCTCTTGGCCTTGTGCTCCTTGGGGAACCACGCCTTGGCCGTTCTTGCCTCGAAGGCCCGGAACTCGTCGACCACCGACTGGGCCAGCTGGGCGATCTCGGGATCAGCGCTCAGCCGATCGGTCACCGCGGCACGACCGAGGCCCACCAGGAGCCGGTGCGGCCACTCCAACGCCCCGGGGCTCGCTTCGGGGTCGAGGGCCGCGAAGACCCGCCTCGCCTCGATCTTCCAGGTCCAGCGGAGGTTCAGCGCTATCTCAAGCAGGTCGTCGTAGGTGACCCCGACCCGCTTCGACCCACTGATCAACTTCCCGCTCGGCACGCTCACCCCTCCCATTGGCCCCATTCTGGAGCGTTCCGGCGATGATCGCTAGGGGACAAGGTCAACTACCCAATCGGCCATCTCGAAACCCTACCGTCAAGGGTCGGGGTACCAATGGGCAACGAAGGGATGATCGCGCCGCGCCGCTCGCCGAATTCCTCCGCAGGGACCCCTCTGCTCAAGTGCCCGGGAGACGCACCCCCGACCTGAGCAGATCGGTGTCCGGTCCGCTACGTGGTGGGGCTCTTCTTGCTCTCGACGTGGGCGGTGTGGATCGTCTCGAGTGTGACGCTGCGCTTGGAGCCCCTGTGGGCGGGGTGGTGCCTCGGGCACGCCAGGTACGGGGTCCCCTCCACCTGGCGACCGAGACGTGCGCACCCACGGACGTGGCAGCTGTGGTGACGCCAGGCGGCGAAGACGCCGACGACCAGGGTGGCTTCGCCGATGTCGGAGCCGAAACCGCTCCAGAAGCCGTAGTACGGCCCCGACTCGTTGACCGTGCCGGTGTGGATCTCGAACCAGCGGAAGGTGAGGTCATGCCAGATGGCGAGGAGGATGACGATGATGAGGACCATCACACCGAGAGCGACGAGCTTCCACCGAAGCGGCATCTTGTCGTAGGTGGCGATCAAGCCAGCCTCTTCGGTGTCGAGCTCGGCAGCCAGCGTCTCTGGATCCACAGGCTGGCCGGCAGAAGGCTCATCGCCGATCGGGGTCTCGTCTGTCTCGTCGCTCACCGCTGCTCCTTGTCGCTTGGGCGACGGCTGCGAGATCGCCACCTCACCGAGCCGGCTGGAATCCGCCGCACCCCAGGGTACGGGGCGCGGCTGGCTGCCGCCGCATCCATCTCGCCCGACGGGCACCGGCCACGCTGCACGGGTCCGGTGCTTTGGAGAGGAGTTGCCCACGACACCTCGCTGTCATAGCCTTCGCGCACACGAACAGCCGTGGGGTCCAGGGCAGCGATGAGCTCCTGGCGCTCCATGACGATCGACTCAACCGGGGGGGGCGAGGGTGGCGGACACGCAGGTCCTGACCGCAGGGGGCATCGAAGCGGGCTGCGGCCACACCGAGCGATCGAGCTCGCTCTCATGACCGAGCCGAACGAGGTCGAAGGCGCCAACATGGGCAGCACGGGTGTTCCCACCCGGGACACCCAACGTGACTTGGCGGCCGCGCACGGCTCGCTCGAGCCCTGGTTCCGCCGAGTGACCGACTCCCCCGATCTCGTGCTCGGGGAGGTGCGGACGCCTTCATCATCCGGCGTGGCGAACGAGACCCTCATGTGCGATGCCTCGTGGTCTGAGGCCGGGACGCCAAGGAGTGGCAGCTTCGTGATCCGGGTCAGCTCGCCCGACTTCCTCTACAAGGACGTCGACTTCGCCGCCCACGTCGAGATGTGCCGGGCGCTCGGCAAGAACCCCGATGTCCCGGTGCCACGCATCGTCGGAGAGGAAGCGGACACCTCGATCCTGGGCCAGGCGTTCTACGTCATGGAGCTCATCGAGGGCCAGGTCCCCGAGGACTCCCCCCCGTACCACACAGGCGGTTGGGTGGCCGATCTCGCCCCGGCGCAGCGCCGAGAGCTCTGGGAGGATGCCGTTCGAGTCATGGCAGCCCTGCACGAGACCGACCTGGCTGACGTGGCGTTCCTCGATCGGCCGCACCTCGGAGCCACCGGGCTCGAGCAAGACGTGGCCGCCTGGACCGACTACGGCGCATGGGCGGCTTCAGGTCGATCGCTCCCCGTCGTCGAGGCCTCCAGAGACTGGCTCCTCGCCACCGTCCCGGCCGATCCGCCGACCGGGCTCGCATGGGGCGACGCTCGAATCGGCAACATGATCTTCAAGGACAACCGGGTGGTCGCCGTCCTCGATTGGGACATGGTGTCCCTCGCCGGCGCCGAGTCGGACCTCGCCTGGTGGGCGATCATGGAGTACCTCTACACCGACTCCGCCGGGGTCCCTCGCCTCGAGGGCATCGGGAGCCCCGCAGAGACGGTCGCCGAGTGGGAGCACAGGGCCGGCAGGCCGGTGCGAGACATGGAGTACCAGCTGGTCTTCGCCGCCTATCGCATGGCGGTCATCCTCGTCCGGCTCTCCGATCTCCTCGGTGCGGCCGGGGTGCTGCCGGCCGATCTCGCCGCCGAGATGGTCACCAACAACTCGGGGATCCAGTACTTGGCCACCATGCTGGACCTGCCCCATGCAGGGACCATCGTCACGCCGTGGCCCGGGCTCGGTCTCTGATCACCAGCTAGACCGAGGACTCCCCGGGCGTCAGGCTCGGCCGCGCCGGCGGGGCGCGAGAGAGGATCATCATGGAGCAGGTGCACCGGGAAGAGGACGACCTCGCTGCCAAGGCGCCATCGGTTTTACGGTCTGGCACCCGACCAGTGCGACCGGTGGTGGGCTGGGCGGCGGCGGGCGCGGTCTGCACCCTCATCGCCTGCCTGGTCTACCTGCGCTGGTTCACCTCGGGTGATGCCAGCGCCGTCGGGCTGGGATCCGATCAGCTCCCGACGTCCACCAAGACCCTCGTGTGGGTCTTCGAGGTCCTCAGCTCGCTGCTCGCCGTGTGGGCCGTGGCTCACGCCGTGCGCAGCAGCCGGCGACAGGGCCGTCTCTCTCTCGACGCCATGCTCGTGATCGGATGGGCGATCGCCTGGTGGCACGATCCGCTCATCAACTGGCTGCGGCCGTCGGTCTTCTACAACGCCGCATTCGTGAACCTCGGCTCGTGGTCCGAGCAGGTGCCGGGGTGGATCAGCCCCAACGGCCGGTTCCTGGCCGAGCCGATCTTCGGCATCGGCGCGGTGTATCTCTGGCTCGGACTCGGATTCGGGATGATCGGTTGTGCAGCCATGCGCCGGGCTCAGAAGTGCTGGCCGGGGCTCGGACCGGTGGGCCTCGTGTGCATCGCCTTCGCCGTCGTCTTCGCCTTCGAGTTCCTGATCGAGCTGTCGGTCATCCACAACGGGCTGGTCGGCTACCCGTCGTCCATCCGGGTGCTGACCCTGTGGGCCGGGACCACACACCAGGTGCCGGTCTACGAGCAGCTCCTGTGGTCAGGCGTGCTCACGTGCACCGCCGCGCTCCGCTTCTTCACCGATGCAGACGGTCGCTCGGTGGTGGAGCGGGGTGCGGGTCGGGTCGCGGTCGCAGGGCGCGCCCGGACGGCCCTCTGCGTCTTCGCCGTCGTGGGCTTCGTCAACGTGGTCGCCCTCGGCTACGACGTGGTGATGAACGCGGCCGCGCTCTACGCAGGACACACCGCCACCTACCCGAGCTACCTCCGCACCCATCAGTGCGGGCCGGGCACCGCTGTTCAGTGCCCGGGGCCGAGCGTGCCCGTCATCCCGAGGGGCCGATAGGAGCTGCGGGAGGTTCAGTCTCTCGTCCGGTCGCCGATGGTGTGGTGGTGAGCCACGTCGCTCCACGGTGCAGAGCGTCGCCGGCACGCCGAGAGCCCCAGGGTCGTCGATGCCGAGGAGCCGGTTCATGGAGCTCGACTCGGGCTACGTGCTCCGCTCGGCCGATGAGCTCCCCAAGCAGGGCTCGAGGAGGCCGTGGCGGATCTACCAGAACTACCTCAGAGACCTCTGGCTCTACCGGTTCTCCCGGATCGACGACGAGATGGACCTCTCGGCGTGAGCGCGGAGAGGTCATCATCGG
>JADGOD010000006.1 GCA_017883125.1 Acidimicrobiales bacterium | reverse complement strand
CTCGAGACGCGCAAGGACCTCGTCGGGGTCGAGGCCGGCAGCCTCTTCGAACCCGAGCTCGCCGAGCGGGGTGCCTGCGCTGAGAGCCACCACAGCATCTTCACAGTTCGAGCCTGCCGTCGCTGGGGACCGTGCGCCGAGTCCCTAGGAGCGAAAAGAGCTCCTCGGACCCAGCTCGCTCAGAGTGGTTCGCACCGAGCGAGCTCGGCCTTCGGCTCGAGAGGGCCCTGGAGGGCGGCCCAGGCGATAGGTTGGAGCCAGTGGGATCGGGTCCTACGACGACATGGGGGTAACGATGACGAACGAATGGGGGCCCCTCGGGGCACTGGCCGGCGAGTGGGAGAGCGACACAGGCGGTCTCGACACCGCCTACTCACACTCCCAGGGGAAGGTGCTCGGCACTCCCTTCATGGAGAAGTGCACGATGAAGCCGTTCGGCCCGGTCGACAACGGAGACCAGCACCTCTACGGCCTCGACTACAAGAGCGCCATGTGGCGGGGCGACGAAGAGAACCCCTTCCACACCGAGGTCGGCTACTGGTTGTGGGATGGAGCGACCGGCGAGATCATGAGAGGTTTCGTCGTTCCGCGTGGCATCACCGTGCTGGCCGGTGGCATCGCCGCCGCCGACGCCACGGAGTTCACAATGAAGGCCACGAAGGACGGATCTCCCTACAACATCGGTGAGAACCAGTACCTGGCCAAGAACGCCAGCACCGTGGCCTACGAGGTGACCATCACCGTGGGCAAGGACACCTGGTCGTACGACGAGCTCACCACCCTGCGGATGAACGAGTTCGACGAGCCCTTCGCTCACACCGACCACAACGCGCTGCGGCGGGTGGGCTGATCTCGAGCGAGCCCCCGGTCAGCGGATGGTGAGCTGTGGCACGGTCACGTTGCGGTCCGCAGGTGCAGCGCCGGCAAAGGCGATGCCGTCCGAGCGAGCAGAGTTCGATCTCACGGAGATCGGCGATGCTCTCCGGTTCCTTCTCGGGTCGTGGAGCGTCACGCGTGTAATCGACGACGATCGATCCGTGACCCCCGCAATCCTTGAGGGCGCTGCTAACCGCCGCTAGCCAGTAGACAAGAGTGCGTCGAGCGTGACGAACGAGTAGCCGGCTGCCTTGATCGAGCGGATCACCGACGCCAGTGCATCGGCATCGAGCGTCGTGCCGTCGGTCGGGTTGGACCCGACGTGCATCAGCACGATCTCACCGGGCCTGAGGTTCGCCATGACGCGTGCGACGATGCTCGCCGGCGTGACGCCGGCCGACGACCCTTCCCACCCCAGGGTGTCGACGGTCCAACCGACCGCCACATACCCCAGCCCATTGACCGCCGCCAAGGATCGCACGTCGCTGTCTCCGTAGGGGAAGCGGAACAGTGGCGCGGCCGATGCCCCTGTCACCGCGGTGATGGTGGCCGATGCGTTCACGACCTCGGCCTTGATCTGGGCATCGGTGAGCGACGGGAAGTGCGGATGGTCGACCGAGTGGTTTCCCACCCGGTAGCCATCACGAACGATGCCACGGGCCAAGTCCGGGAAAGACTGGGTGAATGCTCCGGTCAGGAAGAACGTCGCGGTGGCCCCGGCGCTCTGCAGGGTAGAGAGGATGCTCGGCACTCCATTGCCGTTCGCCCCGGCATCGAAGGTCAGCGCCACGACGTGAGACGTCGTTGGGATCTGCTGCCACACCCTGCCCAGGAGGGTGTCGACGTGCACCGGGCTCGACGTCGTCGTGGTCGCCCTCGTTGTTGACGTCAGGGCCGGTTGAGAGGTCTGGGTGGTCGTGGGCTGCGACGTTGACGCCACCACCCTGCTCGTGGGCGTCGGTCGAGTCGAAGACTCCGATGAACATGCACCGAGAACGCCACCGCACAGAAGCAGCACGGCGACCATCGACCAGCTCATCCTCCCGTGGATGCTCCTCGGTGTCGCCACAGCCACTCCTCCGCTTGCCAGATGCTTCAACCCTGGCACGCGGCCAGAGAACCTTCCAGAGCCGAAGGTCCCACAACGAGATTCATCTTTCCGGCCCCTCCGAAAACTGGTCCAACCCTTCCGTCAGGGATCCACCCAGGTGGTAGTGCAAAGGAGGGCAGGCAGTGGTCACCAAGCGATGCTCAGTGGAGCAGATCACCGCCACGCTGCGAGAGATTGAACGCGTCCAGAGCTCTCATCTGCTGATGAGCCGATCGGACTCCCCGCTGGTTTGATAGACCTCTCAGAGATGAGCGAGATGGTCGAGAGGGAGCAGGAGCGTGGTACGTCGGCGACCCCGGGGATCGCCCGCTCGATGGTGGCAAGATGACGCCCCATCCGTCGAGGCCGGTTGACCGAAGGTCGCCTACGGCCACCCTCGGGCTCGGCCCGTTCGTCACGCGCATCGAGTACGAGGCCGAGGGAGACATCGCGTCGATCTGGGACTCTCGACGCCATCGCAAGCACCTCGCCGGGCGCGCCACGGAGAGCTCGGCGACGTGGTGGGCCCCGCTCGCTCGCGGGTGGTGGATCGGCGTCCTCTTCGCCATCGGCTCGGTCCTCTTCGGCCTCGGCGCCCTGCCGGGCTACCTCGACGCCGTCGGGGGATCAGCCGATGGGGCCACCTTCTTCGTCGGGTCGATCTTCTTCACCGTCGCCGCCTTCCTGCAGTACCGCGAGTCAGTCGACGCCGGGACGGATCGGCTCGCGCGGGGCTGGAGCCGGGTCTTCGCCTACCGGCCGGGCCAGATCGGCTGGTGGGCCTGCGGGATCCAGCTGCTCGGCACGCTCTTCTTCAACCTGAGCACCGCGCACGCCCTGAGCCAGAACCTGACCACCTCGGAGATCAATCACCACGTCTGGCGGCCCGACGTCTACGGTTCGATCTGCTTCCTCATCGCGAGCGGCCTCGCCTGGGCGGACGTCTCCCACGGCTGGCTCTCCTGGTCGCCGGGCGAGCTGTCCTGGTGGATCACGATGCTCAACCTGGTCGGCTCGATCGGCTTCGGGGTCTCCGCGGTGACCTCCCACGTCATGGCGTCGACGGGCGAGCTGCGAAGCGTGGCGCTGACGAACCTCGGGACGTTCGTCGGGGCGCTCTGCTTCCTCGCCGGGGCGATCCTCCTCCTGCCCGAGCGCACGGAGCCTGCAGCGAGCACCGGCCACCCAGACCGGTAGTCCTCGCAGTGCTCGGCGACCATCCCGACGGCGCGCTCAGAGGCCTCGGGGGCGCGGCCAGAGTCTCCAAGGAGCCCAGGGTGATTCAAGCCTGATAACTCGGGGATCTGGGAAGCACCTGATGCGGAAGTGCAGTACATGCGGGGCACGTGGATCGATGTCGTCCAGAGCCGCATTGGAGGGAGCGGATGTCCCTACTGCTCGATGCATCACCCGGGTTCGGCAGCGCGGGCTCACTGATCAGTCTTGACTCCGGCGGACCAGACGGAGGTGACAGAT
>JADGOD010000064.1 GCA_017883125.1 Acidimicrobiales bacterium | reverse complement strand
TGCCTGCGTCGACGGATCGAGCGGAGTTCACCACCACGGTCGCCCCGAGCGCGTCGAAGAGGCGCGCCGTCGCCTCACCGATCCCACTCGACGATCCGGTCACCAATGCCACCTTGCCCGCCCATGAATCGCCTCTGTCCACTGCGCCACCTCCGGCCTCACGAGAGCGCCGGGAGGCGCTATAAGCTCTAGAGTACGGCTGTGCGCATCTTGGTGACGAACGATGACGGATACGACGCTCCGGGGATAGCGGCCCTTGTCGTCGCCCTGGCCGAATGGTCGGAACGAGCCCCTGGAGGCGAGACCCGAGAGATCGTCGTGGTCGCTCCGAACACCAACTACTCGGGGGCCGCGGCCGCCGTGGGCGAGGTGTACACGCGCGACGGCATCGACTACGAGCGTGTCGCTATTCCCGGTGCCGAGCACGTCGAGGCCTACTCCCTCGACGCGTCCCCCGCGCTCTGCGCCATCGTGGGCTGCCTCGGAGGACTTGGGGCCCGTCCGGACCTGATCTGCTCGGGGATCAACATCGGTGTCAACGTCGGCCGGTCGGTCCTTCACTCGGGGACCGTCGGGGCCATCCTGGCCGCCAGCCAGCTCGGTCTCTCGGGTCTTGCGGTCTCGATACAGTCACATCCCGGTGCCCCCCTCCACGCGGCCGCCCAGGTCGCCGTCGCCGTCCTCGACGAGCTCGCTGGCGCCCCGCCGCGGACGCTGTTCAACCTCAACGTTCCCGCACTCGACCTCGCAGATCTCAAGGGCGTTCGACGAGGGCGCGTCTCGACCGCCGGATTGATCCGCGAGGCGTCAACGCTCGGCTCGAGCACACCGCACAGCGGCCTGAACGTCGGCGAGAAGGCTCGGCTCTCGCTCACCCTCGGGTCCGCCGTCCCCGAGCTTGGCGACGTGAGCGATGAAGAGCCGGACGACGACGGGGCGCTCATCGCTGCGGGATACGCGTCACTCACCTCGCTGCGCAGCGTCCATGAGGACACCGATACCGGCGGCGACGACCTGATCCGGGATGCCCTTGGAGCCATCGAGCGACACCTCGAAGCATTCCGGTGATGACCTGAGCCACGTAGAGGGGTCTCCAGGTACGCTCCGTCTCCATGGAGTATCGACACCTTGGACGCTCAGGGATGATGGTCTCAGCCCTGAGCTACGGAAACTGGATCACCCACGGCGGACAGATCGAGCAGGATGCCGCCACCTCCTGCGTCCGGGCATCACTCGACGCCGGGATCACCACGTTCGACACCGCTGACATCTACGCGCTCGGAGCTGCTGAAGAGGTGCTCGGTCGAGCGCTCAAGGGCGTCCGGCGTGATTCGATCGAGATCTTCACCAAGGTCTACTGGCCGACCGGGCCGAACCCGAACAACCGTGGCTTATCGCGCAAGCACATCGTCGAGTCGGTGAACGCCTCGCTCGAGCGGCTCGGAACCGACCACGTCGACTTGATCCAGGCGCACCGCTACGACGTCGAGACCCCGCTCGAAGAGACCCTGCGTGCCTTCGACGACTTGGTCCGCCAGGGGAAGGTGCACTATGTCGGCGTCTCCGAGTGGACGGCCTCTCAGATCTCCGATGCACTGCGGATTGCCGAGGAGATGGGTCTCGACCGGATCATCTCGAACCAACCCCAGTACTCGCTCCTCTGGAGGGTTATCGAAGCTGAGGTCATCCCGGTCTGCGAAGCCAACGGGATCGGCCAGATCGTCTGGTCGCCACTCGCCCAGGGTGTGCTGACGGGCAAGTACCTTCCGGGACAGGAGGCGCCGTCGGGCTCGCGAGCTGCCTCGGAGGAGTGGGGCTCCAACATCAGGCGCTTCATGAAGGACGAGATGCTGCAGATCGTCCAGAGGTTCGCCGAGGTCGCACGGGAGGCCGGCCACACGCCGGCCGAGGTCGCCCTCGCCTGGGTGCTGCGCAACCCCAACGTCTCTTCGGCGATCGTCGGAGCGACGCGGCCCGAGCAGATACAAGCGAACGTCAAGGCCGTCGAAATCCAGCTCGACGATGACCTCGTCGCCGCGATCGAGGCAGTCCTCGAGCCGATCGCGACGACCGACCCGAAGTACACGGTGTGCCCGCCGCAGCGGCCCTGACCCGCTAGAAGCGGACCTTGGCCAGCTGGGTTCCCTGAGCCACCAGCACCCCGGTCTCGTCCCAGATCTCGCAGACCTCGTCGACGAAGCCGCCTTCGATCACCTGAGCCTTCTGTCGGACCCGCACCGGCCCGGGCGCAGGGAGCGCTCGGACATACGCCGTCAGCTGGATGGTCGGGACCCAGCCCTTCGACGACAGCGGGAACGTGGCGGGCGGGAAGCAGTCGATCAGGTAGAGCAGCGCCACCTCGTCGATCGGCTGATCGTCGGTGAAGGAGGCCCAGCCTCGCAGCTCGGCCAACCCCCCGGAGAGCCCTTGGCTCCAGTCCATGGTGGCCGGATCCATCAGGATCATGGTCCCGTCCATGACGCTGACGGTGAAGCGTCCGTCAGATGACGCCGGGATGCGAACGCACTCGGCCATCGGCGGGAGCTGGATCGCCGGGAGCGCGTCGTAGAGCCGCTCGGGATCCTGCTTCAACGTCGAGAAGGTCATCGATGAGTCGACGAGCACTCCGCCGCCTTGGCGCAGGACGGCGCGGACCTGGGTGGCCCCAAGGCCTCTGCGGAGGATCTCGACCTCGACGGTGGCCTCCGTCGGGTCCGGTGACCCGATGAACGAGGTGGCCGAGATCACGCAGTGGGGGTGGTGCTGGCCGGCGGCGGCGATCGCGAGCCCGGCGCAGCGAGCCAGGATGCTCATGAGATAGCCGCCGTTCGGCTTACCCCCCACCGTCCAGTCCGGGCTCAGCTGCACCACATAGGAGGAGTCCGCCGTCGGGGTCACGTCGAGCGCTCCGTTGAAGCTCGGGATTTGAACCATCTGGACCTCCTCCAATCGACACCTCACCGCGAGAATCGGCCCACGAGCCAAGGGCTCTGGGACCCCTCGTGCGGCGATCGAGCGAGTGTACCGACTCCGTCGGCTACGACCGCTGAGTATCATCTCGTCAGGCGCTTCGGGAAGTCCTCGACTGCGAGCTCCGAGAAGGATCACCTGTTATGCGACGCATCACGCACTGGGTCAACGGCACCCCAAAGGAATCTGACACCGACCGCTGGGGTCCCATCTTCAACCCAGCGACCGGAGAGATCCAGGCCGAGATCCCCTTCGCCACCCCGGCGGAGATCGAACAGGTCGTCGCCAGCGCCACGACCGCCGCCGGATCATGGGGATCGTCGTCGATCTCCGCCCGGACCGAGGTCATGTTCGAGTTCCGGCACCTCGTCCACACCCGCAAGGACGAGCTGGCGTCGGCGATCACCGCCGAGCACGGCAAGACCCACGATGACGCCCTCGGGGAGATCTCGCGTGGCCTCGAGAACGTCGAGTACGCCTGCGGGATCGCCAGCCACCTCAAGGGCGGCCACACCTCCCAGGCCTCGAGGGGGATCGACGTCCACTCGATTCGTCAGCCCGTCGGCGTCGTCGCCGGGATCACGCCCTTCAACTTCCCCGTCATGGTGCCGCTCTGGATGACCGGCAACGCCCTGGCGTGCGGAAACGCCATGATCCTCAAGCCATCAGAGAAGGATCCGTCGGCATCGATGATCCTGGCGGAGCTCCTGAAGGAGGCCGGGCTCCCCGATGGCGTCTTCTCGGTCCTCCACGGAGACGCCCAGGTCGTTGGTTCCCTCCTCGAGCACCCCGGCATCGGCGCCATCAGCTTCGTCGGCTCGACCCCGATCGCCAGGTCGATCTACTCGCGTGCCACAGCGGCGGGCAAGCGCGTCCAGGCGCTCGGCGGTGCCAAGAACCACATGGTCGTCCTCCCCGACGCCGACATCAACGTGGCGGCCGACTCCGCCGTCTCTGCTGCCTACGGGTCAGCCGGCGAACGGTGCATGGCTGTCTCGGTCATCGTGGCCGTCGGCGAGGTCGCCGACCCGCTTCTTGAAGCGATCGCCCAGCGACTCGAAGCGCTCACCATCGGACCGGGTAACGACCCCAAGACCGACATGGGACCTCTCATCACCAGGGAGCACCGAGACAAGGTGGCGTCGTACATCGCCGGGGCCGCTGACGAGGGTGCCACCGTCGTCGTCGACGGACACAACCTGGTCGTCGACGGAGAGGCCGCCAACGGGTTCTTCTTCGGTCCGTCACTGGTCGACAACGTCAAGCCCGGGATGCGAGTCTACGACGAGGAGATCTTCGGCCCCGTCCTCAGCGTGGTGCGCGTCCCGACCTACGCCGATGCTGCGGAGCTCGTGAACTCGAACCCCTACGGCAACGGAGTCGCCGTCTTCACCCGGGACGGCGGAGCGGCGCGCAAGTTCAGCCGAGAGGTGACCTGTGGCATGGTCGGCGTCAACGTCCCGATCCCCGTGCCGGTCGCAACGTACAGCTTCGGTGGCTGGAAGGACTCGCTCTTCGGCGATGCTCACATGTACGGACCAGCGGGGATCGACTTCTTCACCCGCACCAAGGTCATCACCACCCGCTGGCCGGACCCGGCGACGTCAAGCGTGGATCTGGGCTTCCCGAAGACCCGATAGCCGCCGAGCGAGCCGCAGGATCAGGACCGACGTGACCGTCCGCGAATCAGGCCAGCGCTCCCAGAGACTCAGCGTCTATGGACTGGTCGATGAGGGCGGATCGATCTTGCTGGTGCGCGCCTCGGCGATGACGGAGGTCACAGGACGGTGGTTCCTCCCCGGTGGTGGGGTCCAGCACGGAGAGCACCCCGAAGCCGCCCTCCGCCGAGAGGTGATGGAGGAGACCGGCCTGACGGCGGACGTCGGCCCGCTCCTCGGCGTGCTCTCCGACGTGCGAACTCGCAGTGACAGGTCCCTCCACCACACGGTCCGGCTCATCTACGAGCTCACCAACCTCCGAGGGGAGATCGTCCACGAGACCTCCGGGAGCTCCGATCTCGCACGCCGCGTCCCCTTCGACGAGGCTCGCCGCCTTCCGCTTGCCGCCTACGTTCGAGAAGCCGCCACGCTGGCCGGCATCGATCTTCAGCCGACGAAGTAGGTCTCTCGCAGCTCTCGCTTGAGGATCTTGCCTGAGGGGTTCCGAGGGAGGCGCTCGTCGCTGAAGGCGATCCTGGTGGGGATCTTGAACCCCGCCAGGCGCGTGGAGAGCTCCTCGCGCAGTGACTCGGCCGTCATCGTCGCTCCCGCCTTCCGGTGGATCACGCACGCCACCTCTTCACCCAGCCGGTCGTGGGGAACGCCGAAGACCGCTGCCTCGTAGACATCCGACGAGTCGTAGATCGCACTCTCGACCTCGGCCGAGTAGACGTTCTCCCCCGCTCGGAGGACCATGTCCTTGGCACGGTCCTCGATGTACAAGAAGCCCTCATCGTCGAGGCGGCCGATGTCCCCCGACCGGAGCCAACCGTCCTCGATCGTCTCTGCGGTCTCATCGGGTTGGTTCCAGTACCGCCTGATCACGCAGGGCGCCTTCATCCAGATCTCCCCGCGCTCGCCGAGAGGGACGACCGAGCCCGTCTCGTCACGGATCTCCGTGTCCATGATGGGGGTTCGACCGTGGCCGGTCGCCGTCGGATGAGCTACGTAGTCATCGGCCTGATTGCTCGGACCGTAGCCATTGGTCTCGGTCATCCCGTACCCGATGCCAGGCCGACCTCGTCGAAACGTCCCCTCCACCCGCTGGACGAGTTTGACGGGCGCCGGCGCACCGCCTCCCCCGACGCTCGTCAACGATGACGTGTCGTATGAGGCGAAGTCATCGCTCTCGAGGAGGTCCCAGCTCTGGGTGGGCACCCCGACGAACGTGGTGACCTCCTCGGCCTCGATCAGCCGCAGGGCGGTCGAGGGGTCCCATCGGTGCATCATGACGAGCTTGAGCCTCATCCCGAAGCACGAGAGCATGACCGGGACGCACCCGGTGACGTGGAACAGCGGGACCACGAGGATGAAGCACGGTGGATTGGCAGCGGGCTCCACCGTTCCCGCATCCTTTCGCAGGGATTCGATGGCGACGCTGCTCCAGAACCCGAAGAGCGCCTGGGTGACTGCCCGGTGATCCGAGACCGCCCCCTTCGGCAACCCAGTGGTCCCCGAGGTGTAAAGGATGGTTGCGTCATCCTCGGGGAGGACCGCCACCTGTGGCATCGAGGCCCCCGAGGTGAGCACCTGGTCGAAGTGCTCGACGCCGTCAGGGAGCGGTTCGATCCGATCCGCCCGGGCGACGAGAATCGGGATGCCACGTTCCGCCGTCCGATGATGAGCGCGTGCCAGGCGCTCCGGATCCACGATGAGGAGCGAGAGCTTCGAGTCGCCGACGGCGAAATCGATCTCATCCTCCGTCCACCACCCGTTCAACGAGACCGACACCGCCCCGATCGACGTGATCGCGGCGAACGAGACGATCCACTCGGGGAGGTTCCGCATAGCGATGCCGACCCTGTCCCCCTTGGAGATCCCGAAGTGGTGAACGAGCGCGTCAGCCAGCGCGTCGACACGCTTCATCACGTCCGCAAACGACCAGCGCTCGTCCTCGTAGACGATGAAGGTCTCCTCGGCGCCCCGCGACGGAGCGAAGATCTCCGCCAGGGTCTTCGGGGCGTTCACGAAGACCCGGTTCGTGATCCCGTCTCGAGTCTCCTCGGCGGTCTCGAAGACCTGCCCTGGTGCGGTGGCCTGCGAGCTCGCCTCGTCGTAATCGATCGCCATGTCGCCCCCCGTGAGCTGATCTGCCGTCGGTCTCGTCAACAAGATCGGCGCGCGTTGTGATCCTAGGTCCCTGCCTTCGGATCAGATCGGGAATCCTTGGTAGAAAGAGCCGTATGCCCATCTCGGTCACGCCGATCGATTCCCTCGACGACCACACCAACGACATTCGCCTCCGGACGGCGAGGTTCGTGAACGAGGAGATCCTCCCCCGAGAGAACGAGCTCTTCCCCCGGCGTCGCGGCGTCGAGATCACCGACGATCTCCGGGATCAGGCCAAGATCGCACGCGAGGAGATCAAGGCGATGGTGAAGCTGGCGGGCCTCTGGGCCCCTCACCTGCCACAGGAGTACGGCGGGATGGGCCTCGACTTCCTCCCCCACGCCTACATGAACGAGATCATGGCCTACGCCCTCGGGGCCGCTCCCCTCTTCGGCGTGGTGGCTCCCAACAGCGGCAACCAGAAGATCCTCGTGAAGTACGGCACCGAGGAGCAGAAGCAGAAGTGGCTCCTCCCGCTCATCGAAGGGACCATGGAGTCAGGCTTCTCGATGACCGAGCCTGACAGCGCCGGGTCTGATCCCCGAGCGATCAAGACGACGGCCCGGCATGACGGGGACGAGTGGGTCATCAACGGTCACAAGTGGTTCACCTCGAACGGCAAGGATGCAGACTTCTTCATCGTGATGTGTCGGGCCGAGGATCCCACCGGAGAACAGGGTCGCTCCGGGTCGATGGTCCAGATCATCGTGCCGACCTCGACTCCGGGCGTCGACGTCGTCCGCGGGATCGGGATCTGGGGACGAGAGACCTCTGACCACTGCGAGGTCGTCTACGACGACGTTCGGGTGCCGCTGGAGAACGCTCTCGGACGGGTTGGCCAAGGGCACGAGGCCGCCCAGGAGCGACTTGGGGCAGGGCGGATCTACCACTGCATGAACTCGGTGGGCCAGATGTGGCGTGCGTTCGACCTGATGATCGAGCGCACCTTGACCCGGGAGGTCCACGGAGGTCTCCTGCGGGACAAGCAGTTCATCCAGGGGTTCATCTCCGACAGCTACATCGACATCCAGACCTCGCGGATGATGACCATCAAGGCCGCCGAGAAGGTGGATCGAGGCGACACCGACGCCCGCACGGACATCTCGGCGCTCAAGATCTACGTACCGGCCGCCTACGCACGGGTGGTCGACCGGGCGATCCAGGTCTGGGGGGCCGCAGGCGTCTCGAACGACCTCCCACTCGGCCAGATGTACCTCGGAGCTCGCACGCTCCGGCTCGCCGACGGACCCGATGAGGTCCACCGCATCCTGATCGCCAAGAACGTGCTGCGGTCCTACGAGCAGGGTCACTCCTGGGACTTCGCCAACTAGGAGCCATCCATGAGAATCACCGTCTTCGTGAAACCAGGTTCCCGCTCCACCCAGGTTGGAGGGATGTCCGGGGGCTGCTTGGCCGTCCGGGTCAAGGAGCGAGCCGTGGAGGGAGCGGCCAACGCCGGCGTCATGGCGGCGGTGGCCCATGCCTTCGGCCTCAAGCCCCGCCAGGTGAAGATGGTCCAGGGCCGCACGAGCCGACGCAAGGTTCTCGACCTCGAAATCGGTGAAGAGACCGGTGCCCAGAAGCTCTCCGAGCTCAAGGGGTTCAAGGCTCCGATGGTCCAGGATCCTGACGTTCTCCGCTGATAGGGTCGCCTCTGGAAAGAAAATCTATTGAAAGGGATCCAAATGTTTGCATCTGATTACCCGCTCCTGAGCATCTTCTGGTCAATGTTGTTCTTCTTCGTCTTCTTCCTCTGGATCTTCCTGCTGATCCAGATCCTCATCGACGTCTTCCGCAGCCACGACCTCAGCGGTGGCGTCAAGGCCCTCTGGGTCCTGTTCATCATCATCCTGCCGTTCTTGGGCGTCCTGGTGTACCTGATCGCCCGTGGCGGCAAGATGCACGAGCACCAGCTCCAGGCAGCCAAGGAGCAGAAGCAGGAGTTCGACACCTACGTCCGTCAGGCCGCAGGAGCCGAGTCGACTGCCGACCAGCTTCACAAGCTCGCCGACCTGAAGGACCGTGGCGTGATCAGCGACGCGGAGTTCGACGCCCAGAAGGCCAAGATCCTCGGCTAGCAGTCCACTCTCCTCACAGAGAAGCGAAGGACCCCCGGCTCCACTGGACCCGGGGGTCCTTCGCTTCCAGGCTCGCTAGTCACCGCCCCAAACGCTGATCTCGAGCCGGGTGATACCTCCAGGTGGGGGTGGCTGTGAGAGAATGACCCTTCGCGCCTCCCCCAGGAACAGCCCCCTCTCATGATCACTGCATCGCAACTCACAATCGAAATCGGACACCGCGCTTTGGTGCGCGATGCCTCGTTCATGGTCGCCACCGGCGAGAAGGTCGGTCTCGTCGGTCGCAACGGAACCGGGAAGTCGACCTTGATCTCGGTGCTCGTCGACGAGCCTGACGAGGAGGTGCGCCACATCGGGGAGCTCAAGATCATCGGCACCGTGGGCTACCTCCCCCAGGTGCCGAGCCCACAAGGTCTCGGCCTCGACCCGAGCGGCTTCTCCCACGTATTGAGCGCACGAGGACTCGACAGCCTCGACGACCAGCTCAACAAGGCGCGCCGGGCCATGAGCGAGGACCCCACCTCCGAGGCGATCGAGCGATTCAGCTCGCTCGAAGAGGAGTATCGCGAGCTTGGTGGCTACGAGGCCGAGTCGGTCATGGCCCGCCTGGCGGACGGCCTGGGACTGCGCCAAGACCTTCTCTTCGAAGACATCACGTCGCTCTCGGGAGGCCAGCGCCGACGGGTGGACCTGGTCCGGCTCCTCTTCCAGGCCCCCGAGATCATGATCCTCGACGAGCCCACCAACCACCTCGACGTCTCCGCCAAGCGGTGGCTGATGGATGAGCTCGCAACCTTCAACGGCACCATGCTCGTGATCAGCCACGACCTCGAGCTCCTCGACCGCTCCATCGACAAGGTCATCAACCTCTCCGACGGCCGGCTCACCGAGTACAAGGGGAACTACTCGACCTTCACCACCCGCCTCGCCGAGGATCAGGCACTCCGTGCCAAGGCCTCGGCCCAGGAGGACAAGGAGATCAAGCGCCTCTCAGAGCTCGCCGACTCGATGCGTGGCCAGACCGCCAAGCGAGCCAAGACCGCGAAGTCCCTCGACCGGCGCGCCGACAGGATCAAGGGCAACCGCACCGAGGTCCACAAGGTCGAGAAGAAGGTCCGCCTCAAGCTCCCCACCCCCCTCCGCTCGGGTGACATCCCGATTGAGGTCAACGGGGTCAGCGTCTCGTATGGCTCGAACACCGTGCTCAACCGGGTTCAGATCCACGCGGGCCGAGGTGACCGGATCGCCGTGGTGGGCAAGAACGGAGCGGGCAAGTCCAGCCTCCTCCGCTGCCTCGCCGGAGTCCAGGATCCGACGAAGGGCACCATCGGCTTCGGACCGAACGTCACCCTCGGCTACTTCGCCCAGGAGCACGAGCAGATCGATCTCGACGCTCGCTCGCTCGACAACATCGACGACTCGGTCCTCACCCAGGAAGCCGAGCGCCGGGCCCTGCTCGGTTCATTCGGTCTCACCGGTGCTGCCATGGAGCAGGATGCCGGATCGCTCTCTGGTGGCGAGCGGGCCAAGCTCGGGCTTGCCATGCTCTCGGCCGGCCAGGCCAACCTCCTCATCCTCGATGAGCCGACCAACAACCTCGATCCGGCATCGGTCGAAGCGGTGGGTGTCATGTTCAGCCGATGGGAGGGGACCATCATCGTGGTGAGCCACGAACCGGCATTCGTCGAAGCCCTCGACCCCACCCACTGCCTGCGGCTCCCCGAAGAGCGGTTCGACTTCTGGCGCGACGAGGACATCGACGTCGTCGCCATGCGTTGACCATCCACTCGGTCGTCGCAGGGTGCATTCGCCTCACGCTGGAGCACCTAACGTCCTCACCATGAGGGCAAGGAATCGGTTCCACGGTGGCGAAGGCCTCTCCCCGACGCTTCGTCGGATGCTTGCCGTGATCGGGGCGCTGACGGTCATTGCCGCCGGGACGTCTGCGTGCTCTGCTCCGAGCGCGCAGAGCTCTCGGGGCCCCACGGCCTCAACCTCGGCGAGCCACGGCTCCGTCGACTGCTCCGCTGTCCAACACGACCTGCGGTCGATCCAGAGCGCACAGGACAAGATGGTCGACGACGGGACCACGACGCCACAGCAGATCGCGGGATTCGTCAAACAGATCGACGTGGCGACAGCCTCGCTCGCCGAGCAGGCGAGCCACGCCCTTCCGGCTGTGAGCGCCACATGGCTCTCGCACACCGATGCCTACCTCCGGCAGGTGGAGGCTGGAGCGACGAGCGGCAAGTCAGTCTCCCAGATGCTCATGGCCGCCGGGTCGTTCAACTCCCAGGGGTACCAGCGCGCGGCCAGGAGCGTGGCGGCCTACTTCACTGCGCAGTGCCCGGGCATCTCGGCCAGGGGCTGAGGGCTCCCGAACCACCTGTCCGACTGCTTCGATGCCCTCGGGCCCCGATCCGACACGAAGCTGAAGCTCGAGAGATCGGATTCCGTGTCGGTGGCCTTTGTCGCAATGTCGCCCCCAAAGAGGCCGAACCGCACGACGTCCCAGCCGATTGCACGGACTAGATCGAAGGCTGCCGAGGACGTCGCCGCTCCATCGAACAACGGCTACCTCCGAGCCTTCACTCCCATCCATCGGCGTCGGCCAAGAAGGCAGAGGAACGTGCCAATCCCGAAGAAGACGAGGGTCACTCCACCGAGGAGTCCGGCGTTGAGACCGGTTGCCGCCAGACTTCTCCCGGTGGCTGGCAGACGGGGGTTAGGAGCCGCCGGGCCGGCAATGGCGACTCCCGCCTCAATGGACTCAACCGAGACCCCGTCGGCGCCGATGCCCGTCGCC
>JADGOD010000063.1 GCA_017883125.1 Acidimicrobiales bacterium | reverse complement strand
GCCTCGGCGTTCGTGCGGCGGAAGAACCCTACCGCCGGGTGTGGCCCGGTTCCTCGAACCTCTCGACAGCACCGGGCTCCCTCGCTGAGGAGCCAGGGACTCACTAGGTTTGGGACATGCCGATCACTGGGGAGTACGAGCCGAGCACCTGGGAGTTCGCCCGCCACCAGGTCGCCGAGTACGAGGCCTCTGGGGGGACTCGGGCCAACACCCTGGGCGACTCCGGGCTCCGGGTGATCATCGTGACGATGAAGGGCAACAGGTCGGGGAAGATCCGCAAGACCCCGCTGATGCGGGTCGAGCACGAGGGGGCTTACGCGCTCGTCGCCTCTCAGGGCGGAGCCCCCACGCACCCGCTCTGGTACTACAACCTGGTCGCCGACCCCGCGGCGGTGATGATCCAGGACGGCCCCGAGCCCTTCGCCGTCGAGGTCAGAGAGCTCGACGGCGACGAGCGCGCCCTGTGGTGGGAGCGGGCGGTGGCCGCCTACCCGCCGTACGCCGAGTACCAGGAGAAGACCGAGCGCCTCATCCCCGTCTTCGTCGGCACGAGGGTCTCGGCCTGAGCCGAGTGCCTCGCTGCGAAGAGCTGCACTACGGGAAGATCGCCCAGGAGTAGAACTCGAAGCCGGTGAGGCCGAGGAAGCCGATCGCCGAGACGGCGACGGCGGCCTTGTAGCCGCGACCCTCGAGCCTGATCCCGACGGCCGCTACAAGCGGGAACGCCAGGAGGAGGAAGCGGGGCCTCAGGCTCACGGGGTAGGAGAACAGGGCCATCGCCACGACGCCGAGCGCGTAGATGAGGACCGGCATCGGCTGGCGCTGTCGGATCGCCAGCACGATGGCGACCGCTGCGAAGATCATCCCGACGATGAGCAGGTCCGTCGTCTTGACCTGGCCGACGGGGTTGAGAGCGAAGTTCTTGACCAGCACGAACGGGTAGCTGAGCGAGGGGTAGCTGTTCCACCCGCCGCGCTCGGTGAGGCGCCACGCGTTGATCGAACCGGTGTGGCGCCAGAGCCAGACCATGTAGAAGCCCATGCCCATCGGGGCGATCACCGGGGCGAGCAGAGCACTCCAGTCACGGCGTCGGCGGATCTCATCGACCGCCACCCAGGCGCAGCTGAGCACGAACGCCAGGGCGATCGGCGTCGTGAAGGAGGCCAGCGCTCCGAGCAGCCCGGCCAGGACCCATCGGCGCCTCATGAGGCAGAGCAGGCCGAGCGCCATGGCGGTGATCACGGTGCCCTCGGCGTAGATCAGGCTGAAGACGAAGGTGGCCGGGAAGATGGCGAAGAGCACGCTGGCGCGCACCGCCGCCCTCTCGCCGGCGAACTCCTTGACCAGGAGGGCCACCGAGATCGTCGCGGTGAGACCCGTGACGAAGGAGATCGCGATCCCGATGCCGACCGGGGAGATCCCGGTCGCCTCCGAGATCCATCGGATCGCCAGGGGGAGGGCGGGGAAGAAGGAGATCGGGTTGGCGATGACGTGGCCGTTCTCGTAGATCAGGTGACGCGGCCACCCCTGGGTGGCGGCGCTGAGGAACCACTGGCCGTCCCAGCGGGAGAGCTTGTTCGAGAGGCGCTCTCCGGTGGCGAGATCACCGATGAGGAGGCCGACGAGCACCGCCGCGCGCGCCGCGAGGTACCAGAGGATGGGGACGGCCAGCCACCGGTACCGCTCCAGGCGCCTGACCGGGCTCTTCGTCGGGGTCGCCTCAGTCAACCGATGTCTCCAGCGTGCGGCGCCAGCGTCCCCCTCGGACCAGCCAGACGACCCCGAGGATCAGGGCCGGCGCGGTGACCAGGTAGGAGTGGGTCTGGAGGGTGGGGGTCCCGCTGGCGTTGACCATGAAGACGGCTGCGACCGCCAGGGCGGCCAGCGCCTTGGACCGCTGCGCCGAGGTGGCGGCCAGCACGGTGATCCCCCAGGTGAAGTACCAGGGCCAGAGCGTCGGGCTCCCGATGGCGACCACCAGGAGGGCGAGGCCCAGGATCCGGACCACCTCGTAGCGCTGGACGTTGAGGAAGAGCCACAGGACGGTCGCCACCGTGGAGAGCGTCACCACGGTGCGCGTGACCGTCACGACCGCGTGGGTCTCGATGCCGAGGCCGAGGGCGTGGAGGATCGAGGCGATGAAGACCCCGAGCGCCACCGACGGAGTGGCCAGGGTCCGGATCTGGGTGGGGATCTGGATCGCCGTCGGGCTGAGCCACCCGAAGCCGAAGCCGGTGAGCAGGGTCAGGGCCAGCCAGACGACGGCGGGGATGCCCACGGCCATCACGATCAGCCGAGCGCGGTCCTTGGGTCGGGTCCGGAACCGCTCCATGGCCAAGAGCGCGATGCCCGCGATGGCCGGCAGCTTGATCGTCGCCGCTGCAGCGATGGCCGTGAACCCCACGGCAACCCGCTCCTCCATGACCAGAGCGATCCCCATCACCATGAGCCCGAGCATGAGGCCCTCGTTGTGACCGGAGGCCAAGAAGCTCACGATGGCCAGCGGGCTGAGCACGGCGAGCCACACGCCGACCCCCGGGTCGGCACCGAGCCGGCGGCACAGCCGGGGGATGAACACCATCATCAGCGCCATCCCACACAGCTCGGGAAGGCGCATGACGATGATCTGGGCGACCAGCGAGCTGCCGGCGAGGCCAGCCGCGGCGTTGGCGACCAGAGCCGAGAGCGGGCCGTACGGGGCGGGGGTGTGCTGCCACACGCTGGCGATGCCCTGGAAGGCCGCGGTCGAGCTCAGCACCGAGGGCGAGGTCGTGTACGGGTTCATCCCCTGGTGGGCGAGGAGCCCCTGGACGACGTAGCTGTAGAGGTCTCGGCTGAAGAGCGGCGGGGCGAGCAGGAGCGGTATCCCCCAGAGCCCGAGTGCGAGCCACGCCTCGCTCAGGCGCAGCTGTCCGGCGCGGGCGAAGGTCCCCACGCCCAGCCACCCGGCGGCCAGCAGCGCAGCGCCGAGGTAGAACGCGATGTTGGACCAGGACCGGGCGGTCGAGAGGTGGAACCACCACCCTGACGCCCCGGCGCTCGGGAGGGCGCCGACGACCGTGCCGAAGACGGCCATCGTGATCGAGCCGATGGCCCCGACCCCAAGCCAGATCCCGAGGGTGCTTCGTGTGGCGAGGGCCCGTTCACCCCGAGTCAGAAGACCCACTTGCTCCCTCTTGTTCCAACGTCCATCACTCAGATGGGCACTCTCGACTGGAGGCGCCCCCAATCGTACTGCGCGTCGCTCCGCTGCCCTCTTGACCGGCCTGAGAGGTCCTCGCGTCTCACGAGGCGATCGCCGGTGCCGGTCTCTCGAGACGCCTGGCGATCATCACGATCAGGAGGGTGGGAGGTATCGCCACCGCCACGCCCCACGCAGCATCGGGAAGGCCTGGCAGAATGGCGCCATCCCAACCGCCCGTCTGATGCAGTGAACAGGAAGCCCTCGATGCCGACCCCTTCTCCGGCGACTCATCACTGGCGACGTGCGCTTGGGGGATCCTTCGCCCTGCTCGGGATCGTCCTCGTCACGTCGTGTGCCAGCGCATCGGTCCACGGCGCGCTTCGGGGATCCTCGTCGACCGTGACGACACGGTCGACGTCGCCAGGCACGTCGAGCACGAGCACGTCGACGACGGTCGAGAGCCCCCCGCCCCTCGTCTCGATAGCTCCACCCTCTCCGTCGCCGCCACAGAGCCCTCCGCAGGCCGCTGGGTGTCCCCAGGCCACCTCGCTGCCGATCTCCTCGCCGGGGGGCGCGGGCCAGCTGCTCACCGTGGAGGTCCCCTCCAGCTCCTCGACGGTCGGCGTCCTCCAGGCGTGGGTCCGCAGCGGGCAGTGCTGGCAGGCCCTCACCCCCGGGATCATGGCATCCGTCGGCTACAACGGCACCTCTGGAACCAAGACCGAGGGTGACGGGACCACACCGGTCGGGCTGTTCTCGATCGGAGGCCAGCTCTATGGCAACGGTCCCTCCCTCGGCACGGCGCTTCCGTACCATCAGCTGGTCTGTGGTGACTGGTGGGACGAAGACCCCAGCTCGCCCACCTACAACCAGTTCGTCAACGTCACCTGCGGGACCAGCCCGCCGTTCGGCGGAGGGAGCGAGGCGCTCTGGCAGATCACCGATGCCTACCAGCACTTCGCCGTCATCAACTACAACACCAGCCCTGTGGTCCCGGGGCGGGGGTCGGCGATCTTCCTCCACGACTCGACGGGGGGGCCCACCGCAGGCTGCGTCTCGCTCGCACCCCAAGACCTCGATCAGATCCTGAGGTGGTTCAACCCCTCCCAATCGCCCATGATCGCCGTCGGGACGGCTGGTCAGCTCCAAGGCCTCTGAGAAGCGACGGCTCGAGCGACCTCGATCGCAGAGCGGGCCGGATCCCGACACCGCGCGGGCGAGGGTCGCGCCGGCAATTGACCGTGGCAGGTGGCTGCCGTACATTCAACACAGTCTCAACAACCGTGGGGGGTTCGACGAGTGGTGCGAGACGGTCCACGTCCCCGACGTGCTCACCGTGCCGGGCGTCGTGGCCGATCATCAGCTCCGAGGTCGTCTCGAAGACCCCCTGACCTACCCGGCGCCGCCAATGGCGTCGAGCGGGTGCGCAGCACTGACATGACCAACCACGAACTCGGGAGAGTGAAATGACAGTCGCAGTAGTCGGCATCGGCCGCACGGAGTACCTCAAGCGCTCCGGGCGCACCACCAAGGCGATGGCGGCCTCCGCCTGCCGCGACGCCCTCGCTGACGCAGGCCTCACGATCGCCGACGTCGACGGGATGTGCACGTTCCAGGCGAACGACTCCTCCTCGCCGATGGACGTGGCCTGGGCGCTCGGCCGCGACGAGCTGGCATGGGCCAACTCGATGTACGGCGGCGGGAACCTCGTCGCCGACCAGATCGCCACGGCCGCCGCGGTGATCGAGGCCGGCCTGTGCAAGGCGGTGCTCGTCTACCGCTCGCTCAACGGTCGGTCAGGATATCGCTTCGGGACCATCGAGGGCCCCATGCAGGTCACCGGTGAGAACCAGTACGACGTCGCCTCCGGCTATCTGGTGCCGCCTCAGTGGTTCGCCATGTCGGCACGACGCCACCAGTACAGGTACGGCTCGACGTGCGAGGACCTCGGCCAGATCGCCATCACCCAGCGAGCCCATGCCGTGCCCAACGAGCACGCCTTCTACCGAGAGCCGCTCACGATGGATGACTACCTCTCCAGCCGGTGGATCAACGAGCCGTTCCACCTCTACGACTGCACCTCGGAGGTTGACGGCGCGGTCGCCATCCTGCTGGTCGGCGAGGACATGGTCCGAGACTGCAAGACCGAGCCGGTGTGGCTGGTCGGCTCGTCGAACTCCCAGAGCGGTGCCGGCTGGTCGTCGTGGGACGACCCGACCGAGATGTACTCCCGCACCGCCGGGCCAAAGATCTGGGCCAACACCGGTCTCAACCCGAGCGACATGGACTTCGCCTGCATGTACGACTGCTTCACCTACACGGTGATGGCGACCATGGAGGGCTTCGGGTTCTGCGAGAAGGGCCAGGTCGGTCCCTTCTTCGCAGAGGGCCGCGCCACCTACGGCGGCGACATCGTGATCAACCCCCACGGAGGCCTGCTGTCCGAGGGCTACATCCACGGCCTGAACCACCACTACGAGTCCACGCTCCAGCTGCGTGGCAACGCAGGGGTGCGGCAGGTCGCCGACGCCAAGGTCGCACTCGTCACCGCCGGAGGCGGCCCCTACGGAGGCGCCAACATCTACAGCAAGGAACGCCCATGACTGACGCACGCCTCCTTCCCCCGATCCCGGTCCCGGATCCCGAGAGCGCGGGCTACTGGGAGTCGCTCTCCACGGGCGTCTTCGCCCTCTCTAGGTGCACGGAGTGCCACCGCTGGATGCAGGTCCCCCAGGAGCACTGCCGCTGGTGCGGTGCCACGACGTCCTTCGAGGAGGTCAGCGGCCGAGGCACGGTGTTCAGCTTCATCGTCGTGCGCCACCAGAGCATCCCGAGCCTCACGCCCCCCTACGTCGTGGGCATGATCGAGTTCGACGAGCAGCCCGGTCTCCGGCTCACCGGCATCATCGAGGCGGACCCCGACGCGGTGGCGATCGGCCAGAAGGTCCAAGCGATCATCCGACCGATCGGCGAGAGCGGGTTCTCCGCCCCCAGCTTCGAGCTGGTTCCCTAGGCACCGATCCTCTGGGGCGGTGACAGCGCCGCTCCAGAGACGCCCTCTTGCGATGTCGCACCCGTGAACTGTCGACTGGCTCTGATCCGATGACCACCCACGGCTTGCTCACGGGACTCAAGGTCCTCGACTTCTCGCTCTGGCAGCCGGGCCACTACGCGACCCAGCTCCTCGCCGACCTGGGGGCCGACGTCCTCAAGGTCGAGCCGCCTGGCGGGGACCGCATGCGGGTCATGCCCGACCGGTTCGTGAACTTCAACGGGAACAAGCGCAGCGTGGTGCTCGATCTCAAGCGTGACGAGGATCGCGCACGCGCCCTCGAGCTGGCCGGGGAGGCCGACGTGGTGGTCGAGGGCTATCGGCCAGGGGTCGCCGAGCGGCTGGGAGTCGGCTACTCGCAGCTGAGCGCCATCAACCCCGCGCTCGTGTACTGCTCGATCTCGGGGTTCGGGCAGGTCGGCCCGCTCGCCGCAGCCACCGGTCACGACGTGAACTACCAGGCCTACGCCGGGGCCCTCCTGCCGGCGGGCGCCGCTGCCCCCGTGGTCTCGAACGTCCTGATCGCCGACGAGGGATCCGGCATGAGCGCCGCGTTCGCCATCCTGGCCGGGGTCCTTGGTGCCCGACGGACGGGAGAGGGCGACCACATCGACGTCTCGATGACCGACGTGGTGGCCAGCTGGGTCGCCCCCATGGGATCCATCGATCAGGCACGCGGGGAGACCGGCGAGACCATCGCGGCACCGGCCATGGGAACCTTCGCCGTCTCAGATGGCTTCGTGGTCCTCGGCGTCTACACCGAGGACCATCTCTGGGATGCGATGTGTCGAGCCCTCGGTCTCGAAGCACACGTCGGCCTCGACGTGGCGCAGCGGACCCAGGACGCTGTCGCGCTCCGCGACGAGCTGACCGCCGCACTCGGACGAGAGAGCCGGGACGAGCTCGTGGCCCGGCTGAGTGCCGTCGAGGTCCCCATCGCTCCAGTGCTCACCCGCGACGAGATGCTCGATCACCCTCACTTCTGGTCGAGAGGGCTCTTCTCCACCGGCCCGGACGGCGGACGGGCGCTCGGGCATCCCGTCCGCTTCTCGAAGCACCCGGCCCTCCCGCCGGGTCGACCACCAGAGCTCGACCAGCACAGCCCCCAGGGTTTCGGGAGCGACGGTCCCTCAGGGCACGCTCGCTGAGCGCCCGCCTCCCTGCAGATCGCTCAGCGCGTGATCGGCGGAGGGATCGGGGGGAGGCCGTAGATCGACCAGACCGCCGAGGCCTCGAACGCCCCGAAGCGCCAGGCACCCGAGGCGTACCCGAGGCAGACCTGGAGCGTGGTGGCACAGAAGTGCACCCCGTCAGGGCCCCGGACGACGTTGTCCCTCAGCCCGTTGATCACCGGGCCGGTGCAGTTGCCCAGGAATATCTCGAGGCTGGCGCAGATCCGGAAGTCGGTGTAGCCACCGGTCGTCGGGTCGTCCACCCATGCCCCGCCGTCGAGGTAGGTCACCCGGGGATCGGAGAGCGTCGAGACCGTCGACGCCTGAGATGCCCGGATCAGCGCGTTCGACCCGGAGGTGTCCGAGCGGATCGTGGGCGAGCCGACCACCACGACGTGGGTCGTCCCGGAGGACAGGAAGATGTTGATCGCGCTCATCAGATTGGCTTGGTAGAGAGCGTT
>JADGOD010000005.1 GCA_017883125.1 Acidimicrobiales bacterium | reverse complement strand
CGCCGTGGTCGGTCACCGCGAGGTCGACGAGCGCGGCCTCGGGGTGCCCCTCGGCGTCGACGGTGGCCACCACCCCCAACTTGGCGGCTCGAACGAACTCGACGAACTCGGCACGGGTCATGGGGTCTTTGGACATGTCGCCAGTTTAGGGCTGAGGGTCGAGCCAAGCCCGAGGGGATACGCCCTCGTCACGCTGGGACCGACCGTATCCCCGGCCCGCCAACCGAACGGTCCAGCGGGCAGCCACCTTTGCCGGCGCCGGGCCTTCAGGCCCAGTACCGGCTCGGGCACGCGGACGCCCGCTTCACCGAATGTCATGATCATGTACTTCAACTTGACTCCCTCTGCCGGGGACCCTGGCAGGTCCTCTCACCCCTCAGTCCGAGACGCGCCCAGGATCTCGACATTCTCCACCACGACCTCAGGCACGAGCATAAATGCGCGGGCCGCCGGCGTCGACGCACGCGCCACATGACCTAATACTCGCGCCGACGATCGCTCGATGCGATCCTGTGCGGGAGCGACCAGATCGCCCGAGGCGTGCTGGACGTGCTGCGCGACCGGGGGGTGAGCGTCCCGGGTCAGGTCTCCGTGATGGGTTTCGACAACTGGGAGGTGCTGACCTCAGGAGCACGCCCCCCGTTGACCAGTGTCGACATGAACTTCGAGACGATCGGCCGCCGTGCGGCGCAACGGGTCTTCGACGCGATCGACGGAAAGCCAGCAGAGGGCGTGGAGACGATGCCGTGCCGGCTGGTCGTGCGCGGCTCTACTGCTGTGGGGGCTTAGCGCGTCAAACGACACCGAACCTGGCGCAGGTGCGTCCGGTCACCATTCGCTGATCGCGTTATGTGGTTCGACCTCAGCCGAAAGGACCACGCAGCGTGGTTTGGGGGTCGGGTAACGGCTACCTCACCGCGGGTCGCGATGGATCGCGGATGTGCCGATGACCGTGCCGTCTGCGTCGCGGATCGGTGAGATGGTGAGCGAGACCTGGACAGAGGTCCCGTCCTTTCGGACACGGGCGCTCTCAAGGCGCACCAGAGACTCGCCGGCCTTGACCCTGGCGAGGATCTGGTCGACCTCACCTGTTCGATCGTCGGGGATGATGAGGTCGATGGACTTTCCGATGATCTCCTCGCAGGCGTAGCCGTACATCCTTTCGGCGGCCGGGTTCCAGCTCGTGATGGTCCCGTCCAGCGAGCCGCTGATGATGGCATCATCTGAGTTCCTCACGATTGCAGCCATGCGCTGAGCGACCTCGTGCGCCTCCTTCTGACGGGTCACGTCATGACCGGCGGCGAAGACGCCGAGCACCCCTCCTCCGAGGTCGCGGTAGATCGAGGCGTTGCACACGATGTCGGTCAGGGTGCCATCCACGTGGCGCACGGTCAGCGGATAGTCGGCCAGGGACCCTTTCTCGAAAACCTGCTCGAAGAACACGAGTGCCTTGTCGGGTTCTGTCACGTACTGCGCGTAGTCCGACCCGATGAGCCTCTCGCGGGCAACACCGGTGATCTTGATCGTGGCCTCGTTCACGTCGGTGATCCTGCCCTCCGGGCTGATCGTCACCATCGGGTCGGGGGCCGCCTCGATCAGGCTCCGGGCATACCGGGCCGCGTGCTCCTTCTCGGTCATATCGCGGCAGATCACGGACGCGCCGACGACCGCGCCGTGCCCATCGCGGATCGGCGAGAGGGTCAGTGAGACCGGGAACACCGTTCCGTCCTTTCGGACACGCGTGGTCTCCATGTGCGCGACAGCCTGGCCGGCTCTGACCCTTGCCGCAACGGCTTCGGCTTCGTTCAGCCGATCCTGGGGGATCAGGAGGTCAGTGGACTGGCCAACTATCTCCTGGCTGGAATAGCCGAACATCCTCTCGGCGGCCGGGTTCCAGCTGGTGATGGTGCCCTCCAGCGTCCTGCCGATGATCGCATCATCCGACCCCTCGACGATCGCGGCGAAGCGCTGGGCCGCCTCCAACGCGCGCCTCTGCCCGCTCACGTCCCGGATGATCGAATCCGCACCGACGACTGAGCCGTCGGGGTCGTGGATCGGAGCGATGGTGATCGAGGCCGGGAACGCCGTTCCGTCCTTCCGGAGGCGGACCGTCTCGAAGTTCACGACGCTGCGGCCGGCCCTGAGCTCTTCCAGGATGGTGTCCAGCTCGCCCGCTCGATCCGGCGGGTACACGTGCCTGACCGACCTGCCGATCACCTCCTTGTCCGAGTAGCCGTACAGCCTTTCGGCGGCTGGGTTCCAGGACGTGACGACGCCGTCGAGTGTGGCGCCGACCATGGCCTCAGCGCTGAACTCGACCATGGCCGCCATGCGTTCTCCGACCTCGAACGCCTGTCGCTGCTCGGTCACGTCTCGATGCACAGCGGATGCGCCAACGATCTCACCGTCCTCGTTGCGGATCGGCGCGACGGTGATGGAGACCGGCAGCTCCGCTCCGTCCTTGCGGACACGCACGGTCTCGAGCCGCCTGACGGGTTTGCCGTCCTTGATGCTGTCCAGGTTGGCGAAGAACTCGTTCTCCCGGTCCTGCGAGGTCAGGCAGGTGCCGGACTTGCCGATGACCTCCTGGCTTGAGTAGCCGTACATCCTCTCCGCGGCCGGGTTCCAGCTCGTGATGGTGCCCTCAAGAGTGCTGCCGACGATGGCATCGTCTGAGTACTCCACGACCGCTGCGATCAGCTGGGCGTCCTGGACCGCCTGCTGCTGCTTGACCACGTCGTGCACCGCCGTGATCACGAGCAGGACGTCGCCGGTATCAATGTGGGACAGGCTGATGTTCAGCGGCACTTCGGTGCCATCCTTGCGCAGTCCGCTCAGCTCCAGGTCGAGTCCGCTGGACCGGGTCCGGGGGTCGGCGAAATAGTCCTCCTGGTGCTCGACGTAGATCTGCCAGAGGGGTTCGGGCAGCACCACCTCGATGGGCTGGCCGACCAGCTCGTCGCGGTCATAGCCGAACAACAGTTCTGTCTGCTGGTTGACGAACCGGATCACGCCCTCCTGGTCCATCCCCACCAAGGCATCAGGCACGGCCTCGAGCAGGCTCTCGAACCTGGTCGGCCTCGAGGACGTATCCGAGGACATAGGCGTTCCCTTCGAGCAGCGACAGACACTCGACCCGTAGATAACTCACAAATCCCCAACCTAAATAACTGTACGCCCGAACCTGCCTCATGGCCGCAGGTCAATGACCCCGATCAGAGCCATTCGGTGCCCCCGGGGATCCAGGGGCGGACGCCCGACAGCGGAGCTGGTCGGTGTCCGAAAGCTCGTGGATCGCTCCCCGCCTTAAGAGCGATTCTCGACCCGGTCATGTCGAAGGTGAGGGGATCGGCTTCAACGGTCGCTCCACGGAGACACGCCGGGGCATTCCAGAGCTAACGAAGAGGACCTGACCCGCATGCCGACCCTTTGCGGACACCCGTTGACCGGGGTGGCCGGGGTGGGCCGGTTCCCCAATCTGCCGGCGGCACAGCAAACGCTGCCATGCGCGAGACCCTCGACTGCTCCCGACGTGTATGAACATGCATAGACGCAGTCTG